>JBGSWA010000161.1:0-23413 GCA_041752645.1 Gillisia sp.
CCCTTCGTTTTAAATGATGCGGTGATCCTTAAAAAAACCATAAAATTAGACTAAGTTTTGATTTTGTAAATTTGATAAAATTGAAAATGATCAATAGCCCCCTCTTTTATTTGAGAGGCTAATACAGAAAATATATGAATATATCAGTACTGGGATGCGGATGGCTTGGTTTGCCATTGGCTAAAAAATTAGTAAAGGAAGGTCATCTGGTAAAAGGTTCGACCACTAACCGAGAGAAATTGACCCATCTTAGTTCTGAAGGGATCCTGCCTTATCTCATTAAATTACACGCCGAAGGTGTCCAGGGAGACATATCGGCATTTTTGTCGGATGCAGAGGTATTGGTCATCGATATTCCACCGGGATTACGAGGGAATCCCGATGCCAACTTTATAGGAAAAATTGGCAGGTTGGAGGATCACATCCAAAAGAGCGGCGTTGAAAATGTGCTGTTTGTAAGTTCAACCTCGGTTTATAAAGACACCCTGGAGATTCCGGTTTATACAGAAAAAGTTCCGGCCAACGGCATTTCTGAAAATTCAAAACAACTGAGGTCTGCAGAAGAACTTTTAAGAAACAGCGAAACTTTTTCGACAAGTATTGTCCGTTTTGGAGGACTTTATGGACCGGGAAGGAATCCCGTAAATTATCTGGCCGGAAGAAAAGATATAAAAGAGCCAAAGGCTCCCGTAAATTTGATTCATCTGGAGGATTGTATCGCGATAATAATTGAGATCATTAATAAAAAGGCATGGGGGGAGATCTTTAATGCCGCTTCTCCGGAGCATCCCACAAAAGAGGAACATTATACCAGGAAGGCCCTTGAAAACAACCTGCCAAGGCCCCAATTTGACCAGAAACAACCTTCAAAAGGCAAAATTGTGGAATCTGTGAATCTCAAAGAAAAGCTGGATTACAGTTTTAAGCATGGGATCTAATTTTGTTTTTATTATTAATTTCCTTGTGTAAAATACATTTTATCCTCTGGACTAAAATCGTGAAAACTTTAAATTATGTGTTATTTGAGCTGGGGATAGCAGCTGCCTCTCCCAATGTCTCGGGGTGGATCGGGACAATAGCGCAAAGCCAGAGCGCAGCTCTTTTGATCGTGGGGGTCGCAGCCAGAAAATAAAAAAGGACCAACATCTCTGTGGCCCTTTAAATTTTATTATTTCCGGAGATTACCAGATAAGCACCCTGTTTTCGGGTTTTAAATACATTTTGTCGCCTTCTTTGATACTGAAAGCCTCATAAAAGGCAGGGATATTTTGTAAAGGCACATAAGCGCGGTACATTCCCGGAGAGTGCGGATCAGTTTTGATCCGGTTTCTTAAGGCTTCTTCCCTCATTTTGGTTCGCCATACAGTTGCCCAGGACAGGAAGAAACGTTGTTCCGCTGTGAAACCATCTATCTCACCGGGGTTGCCGTATTCCTTCAGGTGTATTTGAAGTCCGTCATAAGCGGCATTGACCCCGCCAAGGTCTCCAATATTTTCACCCAGGGTAAATTCTCCGTTGATGTAGACACTGTCGAGCACTTCAATGGTACTATATTGATCGGCTAAGGCCCCTCCAAGTCCTTCAAATTGTTCAAGGTCTTCATTTGTCCACCAGTTGTTTAAATTTCCCTGAGCATCAAATCTGGAGCCGCTGTCGTCAAATCCATGAGAGATCTCATGGCCAATAACAGCGCCAATTCCGCCATAATTTACCGCAGCATCGGCTTTATAATCGTAGAATGGCGGTTGTAGGATAGCCGCGGGAAACACAATCTCGTTATAGCTGGGATTGTAATACGCATTGACTGTCTGGGGAGCCATATACCATTCGGTTTTGTCTACTGCTTTGCCCAATTTGTCCATATCTTCTTTTACCTTCCATTTGGAAGCATTCATCATATTTTGGAAAAAGGATCCTGTTTCGTCCGTTGGACCGGTGATTTCAAGGGAGCTGTAATCCTTCCATGTATCGGGATACCCAACTTTAATTGTGGTAGTTCCCAATTTTTCGATGGCTTTTATCTTAGTATCGTCACTCATCCATGTAAGTTTATTAATTCTTACCTCATAAGCCTTGATGATATTGTTGATCATTTCCTGAGCTTTGATTTTAGCCTCCGGCGGAAAATTTTCTTCTACATATAATTTACCCAGGGCTTCTCCCAAAGTCCCGTTTACAGTTCCTAATGCACGTTCGTTAAACGGACGTTGTTTTTTGGCTCCCTGGAGGGTTTGATCGTAAAATTCCCAGTTGGCTCTTTCAATTTCTGTGCTTAAGGTATTGGCGGCATCATTGAAAAGTGTCCATCGCAGATAGGTTTTCCAGTTTTCAACATTATTTTCAGCAAAGGTCTTCTGCAAAGCCTGCATATATTTTGGTTGTGCTACAATGATGGTGTCCAAATTTGTAGCACCAATATTGTCGAAATAAGTTTTCCAATCTATTGCGTTCACTTGTTTTTGCAATTCAGAAACCGGCATCGGGTTGTAGGTTTTTCGGGCATCGCGTCGTTCTACTTTATCCAGTTGAGGCTGGGCCAGACTGGTCTCGAAGGCTAAAATCTGAATTGCGCTTTTTGCTGCATTTTCTGGAGAATCTCCTAAAAATTGCAACATTCTGGTGATATGGGTTTTATACTTTTCCCTTTTTTCTTTTGAATCGGAATCCTCACCTACATAATAATCACGATCTGGCAAACCTAATCTTGATGGATATATATAAGCAGCGTTGGTATTGCTGTCTTTAGCATCTGCACCTACCGAAAACCCGAAGAATCCTGCACCACCATATTGCTGCATCTCGGTGAGGTAACCCTGCAAACCTGCTTTATTGGTTATGGCGTCGATTTTGGCAAGATACAATTCCAAAGGCTGAATTCCTTTCTCGTTACGCCTTAGGGTATCCATTGTACTTTGGTAAAGGTAAACCGCTTTAGCCTGATCGCTGGAAGCATCCAGCTCTTTATTGTTGGAAGCATTTTCCAGCAACCCAAGTGCATCGGCATCTGTTTTTTTACGCAGTTCGTTAAAACTCCCCCAGGTGGTGTATTCATCCGGGATTTCGGTAGAATCCACCCATTTTCCGTTAACATACATAAAAAAATCATCCTGAGGATTTACGGTGGTATCCATAAAAGCAAGATTAATCCCATGGGTTTCCACTTTTCCGGTCATTTTTTTGTCGTCACTTGTACAACTGGCAACTGCTGCTGCAACGAGCAGTGGCATCAGCCAAGCTTTGTTAATTTTTTTCATTCTTCATTATTAATTTAAATATTTGGCACTAAAGTACTAAAAAATTAGAAATTGTATTTGGGTTTTTGGCGCTGAAAGTAGGGGTGTTTTTTTTGATGAAATTTTTGAAGTTCTGAAATCAGCGTCCTGTCAGAATGTTTTTTGTTTTGGGTAATCTCTTCCACATTTTTATTTTGAATGGCAATGGAAAGTACATAATGTTTGATTTTCCAACCCCAGAGGTTTTTCCAAAACTCCGAATCCCCTGCAAATTCCCATTTGAGTTTTCAGAAGTTCATCGAGCCATGCGGTCCCCCCGTTTTCTCAACTGTAAGTATTACTTTTCAGGGTGGTAAAACTCCAGGATCTTCCTTTGTCAAAATAAGGTTTTGCATATTCCCTGAATTCTTTATTTTGCCAATTTTCGATTGCATTGATCCCAATGACGATCCCATCGCCCGACATAAGCCCAAAAAATCTCCTCACAATTTGGTTGGGCAGCTGCCCCGTGCAAGTCTTCCAGGACCCTATTGATTTCCTCTATGCTAAACCTATGAGAGCCTGAGTTTGCTTTTGTGGAGCTCTCTTTTTCTGCTGATAAATTGCTACAGGAAGAGAAGAATAAGATCAATAAAAGGAGGAGGGCTATTTTTTTTATTAGTTTTGGCCTTTAAGTGTTTAGTCGGTTTATATGCACTATAGTTCCTCTGTGCTTCGATCCTGGGGCAATTTAATTGAGTCCATAGGTGCTTCATATTTATCCAATTCAAGTTCAAATTCTTCCAGGGTTTTTAGAAAAAGTTCGTTGATCTGGATTTTTAAATTATTGAATTCCAAAGCCAGGTCTTCTGCCGTAGCAGCTATCCTTTTAGGTTGTAATTCGCGCTGCTGGGTAAGTTGTTCAAGGATCATCGCATTTGTAAGAAGCACCGAAAGTCTTGCTTCCACGGGATTTGCCTTTAAGGAATCGGGTAAGGTCTCTTTCAGGTTTTTCATAATCTCTGCTATGGGACGGGCATTGGAAACAACATCATTGATCGTGTAGTCCTTAAAATTTTCAAGCTCACTCTGGGCGATAATAAAAGCCAGCCAACCTGAGGTGACCTCATTTGCCTCGGGTAGCAAAGCCACTTGCGTTGCAGGTATTCCCATTTTTTGGTTAAAAATGGTAGTATCTGTTTCATGTTTATCCCCCAGAGACTTTAGATCCTTACTTTGATTGCATCCGGAGATCAAAAGAATCAAAACGATCCAAAATATATTTTTCATCTATCACAGATTTTAATTTTTGTTGATATTGTGTGTTTTGTTCTGAAAATTTAAAACGGACAACTACCACTTTCCGTTCACCTTCTAGGCAAAATTCAGGTATTTTTAATCGAGACAAAGCTAATCAGAGGCAATTCCCCGCCTTGCTGGCCTGAAAAATTCTTGTTTTTAGAAATTTTATATCCAGGTGTTAGAGAACAAAGTTAAGCAAACCCCCCGACAAAAAAGAGGGTTCAGGAAATGAGGTTGTAGAGTACCTATTTTTGCTTAATTCGTATTATCTTCTTTGCTTAAATGGATATCTTTGTGCTACAAAACTGTAATAATGAATTCAAAAAAAATATTAGTTATTGGTGCTGCCGGACAAATAGGGAGTGAGCTCACCTTAAAATTACGGGGACTCTTTGGGAGGGTGAATGTAATTGCCAGTGATATAAGAAGAGGAGGAGAGGAGCTGATGAATTCCGGGCCTTTTGAAATTGCCGATGCTACAGATAAAGCAGGGATTGAAAGTATTGTTAAAAACCATAAAATCACAGATGTTTATTTAATGGCTGCAATGCTTAGTGCTACCGCCGAAAAATTCCCGATGAAGGCCTGGAGTCTCAATATGGATTCTCTTTTCAATATTTTAAACCTGGCGAAAGAAAAAAAAATACAAAAGATCTTCTGGCCTTCCAGCATTGCCGTTTTTGGCCCGAGCACTCCAAAGGATAATACTCCACAAACCACCCTTATGGAACCCAATACCGTTTATGGAATTAGCAAACAAACCGGGGAACGTTGGTGTGAATACTATTTTAATAAATATGGGGTTGATGTGCGCAGTTTGAGATTTCCAGGAATTATTAGTTATAAAACCCTGCCCGGTGGCGGAACTACGGATTATGCCATTGAGATTTTTCACTCGGCCTTAAATAAGGGCACTTATACTTCTTTTTTAAGTGAGAATACAGCTTTGCCGATGATGTTTATGGATGATGCGCTAAAAGCTACAATTGATATTATGCAGGCGCCCTCAGAAAAAATAAAGGTACGTTCCTCATATAATTTATCAGCTATGAGTTTTACGCCAAATCAATTGGCCTCAGAGATCAGAAAGCAACTCCCAGAATTTCAAATACAGTATAAACCGGATTCCCGCCAACAAATTGCCGATTCCTGGCCGGGGAGTATCGATGATAGGGAAGCAAGAAATGATTGGGGCTGGAAACACGAATTTGACCTTATAAAATTGACACAGGCCATGTTGGTTGGATTAAAAACCGAGAAGTTGACTTTCTAAAAGAAAAGCCATCGGATCAATAAAAAACCGTCTAAAATTTAATTTTAGACGGTTTAAGTTTCGAATGTTAATATAAAAATATATTATTCATTGATAACGCGCACCTGTGCTGCCGTTAGTCCTTTTCTTCCTTCTTCTTCAACGTACTCAACTTTGTCGCCTTCGTTTAAAGACTCACCACTAAGACCAGTAATGTGAACAAAAATATCTTTTCCTGTTTCGTCGTTGGTAATGAATCCGAATCCTTTAGATTCATTGAAAAATTTAACTGTACCTTCCATTATTATAAAATAAGTAATTAATAAGGCACAAACATACATAATATTTATTAGCGGAAATAGTTAAAATAAAATTTTTTTATTGGAATTAGGATAATTCACTTGTTATAAATCCTTGTCCCGCATTTTATCTAAGTTTTCCTTAGTGAAGGTATAATCTTTTAAATTTTTACCTTTCCAACGCACGTATAGAAATATAGGCATAAGTATAAAGGCACTGGCCAAAACTGCGATCCCGATAATCCTGTCGCCTAAAATCAGGTTATCGTTCATTCTAAAATAGAAACCCGTGCCAATGGCAATAAGGATTACTATAGCTAATATTTTAATAACGCTGTTCATCTTTAAACGGTTACTTCGATTAATTTCTGCCTGTAAGCGGTTAACAACTTCGATTTAGAAACAAATCCAACATATTTTTCATCATTTACAACCGGTAGGTTCCAGGCATCACTATCCTGGAATTTTTTCATGATATCCTTTACGCTGTCCTTGTTCATATCGATAATCTCAGGGGCACGTTGCATGAGTTCCTGAACCTTTATTTTATCGTATAGGTCTTTCTCGAACATAACAGGGCGAATATCATCTAAAAGGATGATTCCCATAAAGTTATCATTTTCATCCAAAACGGGAAACAAATTCCTGGAAGATTTTATTACGCCATTGTGAATGATATCCCCGAGATCCATATCAACTTTTAAGGGAACAAAATTAGTTTCAATCACCTGGTCGATATTTAGCAAGGTGAGTACTTTGTGATCCTTATCGTGGGTTAACAATTCATCTCGGGCAGCCAATTCCATAGTATACACCGAATGTGGCTGAAATTTTGTGGTAATCAAAAACGAAATAACGGCGGTGATCATCAATGGCACAATTAGTTCATACCCCCCGGTGAGCTCGGCAATCAGGAAAATTGCTGTTAGTGGGGCATGCAATACCCCGGCCATAAGGCCCGCCATTCCCACCATGGTAAAATTGCTGACGGAAATAGGATTTTTGAAAATCCCCAAATTATTTACGATCAACGCAAAACCGTGGCCCAAGGCACTACCCATAAACAAGACGGGTGCAAAAATACCACCTATTCCACCGGCCCCGAATGTAAGGGCGGTGCCTACAATCTTAAATAGGACCAGGCCTGCCAGCAAAGCGATAACTACCCAGATATTATCTAAAAACTCATTAAAAAAATTGGTGCCCAGGGCTTGCCTGTAATTTTCGGTTAACAGATTATTTATAACGCTGTAGCCTTCCCCATATAATGGGGGAATAAAATATACCAGGATGCCGAGACCAATTCCGCCAACCAATAATCTTTTGAAAGGGGATCCAATTTTTTTAAAAAGGTCACTGATCTTAGAATAAACCGATGTAAAATAAATCGAGCAAAGGGAGGCCAAGATCCCAAGGATTATATAAAATGGCACTTCCGAAATAAGGAACTGATCTTTAAGGTGAAAGGATAAAAGAATATTAGCACCAAGAAAAAAATAGGAGGTTAAGATTGCCGAAACCGAAGCGATTAGCAAAGGAAGCAGGGATACAAGTGTTAGGTCGAGGCTGAAGACTTCAATGGCAAAAATTATTCCTGCAATGGGCGCCTTGAAAATGGCCGACATTGCACCCGCCGCCGCACAACTAACAAGCAGGGTACGGGAATTTTGGTTCATTTGGAACATGCGGGCAATATTTGATCCAATAGATGCTCCGGTTGCCACCGTTGGTCCCTCGAGTCCCACCGAACCTCCAAAACCCACCGTTAAGGGTGCTGTAATAAGAGAAGCATACATTTGAAACGATCTCATGATCCCTTTGCGCTTTGAAATGGCATATAAGGTAGAAGGAATACCGTGGCCAATTTTCTTCTTAAATCCATATTTAATAATAAAGTAGGCAAGAGCAAGACCTATGAGCGGGAAGATGAAATAAAAAGCTTGGTGATAACTAATTATGAACTTGCCCTCAAGACTATTTTGAATAAAATGGGTTAGGTTTTTAATAATAACTGCGCCTAAACCAGCAGTAAACCCAATAATGGAGCTTAATATAAGGATAAACTGATGTTGTGAAAGATGCTTTGTCTTCCAAAGTAAAAAGCGTTGAAAACCGGGGATTATTATTGGGCGCATTTTGTGTCCCTGAGTTTAAATTGTTTAAAAAAAATCATCTGAAATCTAATGTTTATGGTTTTACTTTTAAATGCAATTCGTCCAATTGCTCCGAATCTAAGGATGCCGGGGCATCAATCATAACATCACGACCGGAATTATTTTTAGGAAAGGCTATAAAATCGCGTATGGTTTCCTGTCCACTTAAAATTGCAACCAATCGGTCAAAACCAAAAGCGATTCCCCCGTGTGGCGGAGCACCAAATTCAAAGGCATTCATTAGAAATCCAAATTGAGCCTGGGCCTGTTCAGGGGAGAAACCTAAATAATCAAACATTTTTGATTGGGTCCTCTTATCGTGAATTCGAATTGAGCCACCTCCTATTTCATTGCCGTTCAACACCAGGTCGTATGCATTGGCGCGCACAGCTCCAGGATCGGTATCCAATAATTTAATGTCTTCAGGTTTAGGGGAAGTAAATGGATGATGCATCGCATGGAAGCGTTTTGTCTCTTCATCCCATTCCAAAAGTGGGAAATCTACTACCCAAAGCGGTGCGAATTCATTTGGATTCCGCAAGCCTAATTCATTGCCCACATGCATTCTCAGGGCACTTAATTGCGTGCGAGTTTTGGCAGCGTTTCCTGCCATCACCAAAATAAGGTCTCCGGGTTTTGCCCCGGTTTCATTCGCCCAGTTCGCCAGATCTGCTTCAGAATAAAATTTATCTACCGAAGATTTTAAACTGCCGTCTGTGGCATATTTTATCCAAATAAGACCGCTTGCTCCAATTTGGGGACGTTTTACCCAGTTAACAAGGAAATCTATTTCTTTTCGGGTGTAGGTTGCAGCCCCGGGAACTGCGATTCCTACCACCAGTTCCTGCTCATCGAATACATTAAATCCTTTGCCTTGGGCAAGAGTGTTAAGTTCGACAAATTTCATCCCAAAGCGTATGTCGGGTTTGTCATTGCCGTATGTTTTGATGGCATCGGCATAAGTCATTCTCGGGAAACTTCCAATCTCAATATTTTTTATTTCTTTCAGTAAATTCCGGGTAAGGCCTTCAAAAACATTTAAAATATCTTCCTGTTCCACAAAGGCCATTTCACAGTCAATTTGGGTGAATTCCGGTTGGCGGTCTGCCCTTAGGTCTTCATCCCTGAAACATTTTACAATCTGAAAATATTTGTCCATTCCCCCAACCATCAACAATTGTTTGAATGTTTGCGGGGATTGTGGCAAAGCGTAGAACTGCCCTGCGTTCATCCTGCTTGGCACCACGAAATCGCGGGCACCTTCCGGAGTGGATTTTATCAAATACGGGGTTTCTATCTCTATAAATCCCTGATTTGACAAGTAGTTTCTGACCTTCATTCCAACCTGATGCCTGAACATAAGGTTTTGTTTTACGGGATTTCTTCTGATATCCAAATAACGGTATTTCATCCGAAGTTCTTCGCCGCCATCGGTGTCATTTTCAATAGTAAAGGGCGGCGTTAAGGAAGGGTTTAGCAAGTTGAATTCTGAAACCAAAATTTCTATTTCACCTGTAGGCAGCTGAGGATTTTTTGATTGGCGTTCAATTACCGTTCCCTTGATCTGGATTACAAATTCGCGTCCCAATTGGGAAGCCTTGTCCAAGATTTCCTTTGAAGTGCGTTCCTCATCAAAAATAAGCTGGGTGAGTCCATATCTGTCGCGAAGGTCTACCCAGATCATAAACCCTTTATTCCTTATTTTTTGTACCCATCCAGCCAGGGTTACTTCTTCACCAATCTGGGATTCTCTTAATTCACCACAGGTATGACTTCTATACATAATTCACTATTGAAATTTCGAATGGCAAAAGTATGAAGTTATAGCGGTTTCTTAAGGATTAATAGCTTTAAAAAAATTGAATTTTCCAAATTTATTAAAGCTTAATAAATTAAAAGGCTTTTTATAGGGTTTAAAATAGCCCAATGTTAATTTAATGTTACCTAAGTATTGTCTAATTGTAAATTATGTAGTATATTGTAAGTGTAAATTAACAATTTAAAGTCATGAAAAATATAAAGTCAATTTTAGTGCTAGTTGCTTTTCTGTTTGTATCAGTTATAACTGCACAGGACACTAAGCCAAGTTTTGAAAAACAAGGGGAATTAATTAAAGGAACATTTTATTACCAGGATGGAAGTATTAGCCAGGAAGGTACCTATAAGGATGGAAAGCTTCATGGGCAATGGGTTTCTTATGATCAGAACGGTAAAAAAAATGCCGTTGCAAATTATGAAGAAGGTATTAAAACAGGAAAATGGTTTTTCTGGAGTTCAGATCAATTAACGGAAGTAGATTACGATAATAACAGGATCGCAGAGATCTCCAATTATAAACACAAGGAAACAATAGCAAACATGAATTGATTTTAAATCTCATAAGAACAAAAAATCCCGAAGTAAGCAACTTCGGGATTTTTTGTTTTAAGCAGATTTCAATTCTTTTCTCCTTTGGCTCCTGTCTGAAATATTCACCTTTGCCCTGTTGACAAGGTAAAACATTACAGGGACCACAACTAAGGTAAGAAAGGTAGCGAAGACCAATCCAAAAATAACAGTCCAGGCCAAAGGCCCCCAAAAGATTACGTTATCACCTCCCACGAATATTTTGGGGTCATAATCTGTGAACAGGCTAAAGAAATCGACATTCAAGCCAACAGCTAGAGGGATAAGTCCCAGTACAGTTGTGATGGCAGTTAGCAATACAGGTCTTAACCTGGACTTTCCACCTGCCACAATAGCTTCAAAATATTCTTCCCGGGTAAGCAGTTCATCGCTTTCATATCCCAATTCCGCTTTTTTGCGGTCCATTAGTAGTTGGGTGTAATCTACCAGTACAATGGCGTTGTTCACCACGATTCCTGCAAGGGAAATAATCCCCATAATTGTCATAATAATTATGAAATCCATATGAAAAACCACCAGTCCTAGAAATACACCGGCTAAACTTAGCACTACAGCCATCAAAATAATTACAGGCTTTGAGACCGAATTAAACTGGGCAACCAGAATCAGCATAATCCCACCTAGACCAATCAGTAGTGCTTTAAGTAGAAACGCCATGTTCTCTGCTTGCTCCTCCTGTTCCCCTGTGAAGGCAAGGTTCATTTCCTTTGGCAAAGTGTAGTTGTTAAGCGAGGTTTTTAACTGATTTACTATTTCGTTGCCGTTGTAACCTTCCAAAACGTTTGAATAAATGGTTATTACCCGTTTGAGATCTTTTCGTTTAATTGAATTAAAAGCTGTGGTTGCGCTAGTTTGGACAACCGAAGAGATTGGAACCTGGACCAGATCTCCTGAATTTTGATCCCTGAAAGTGATGGGTTGATTGAAGAGCACATTTTGGTTATACCTCAGTTCTTCGTTAAACCGCAGGTTTATCTCATAATCATCGTCACCTTCTTTATAAGTGGAGATCTCTTCGCCGTAAATTGCCCTTCGAAGGGTTCTTCCAACATCTGATGTAGAAACACCCAGCTGGCCCGCTTTTCGTCTGTCCACCCTTACGTCAAGTTCGAATTTCGATTTGTTGACATCAATTTTTAATTCTTCTATTCCTGCAATGTTTAAACTTCTGATATAGGATCTCACCTGTTCCGCCTGGGTGAGCATGTCCTCATAATTCTCACCTTTTAGTTCGATATTTATGGGATATCCGGAAGGGGGTCCTGCGGCATCTTTTTCGACAATAATGGATGCTCCTGCAAAACCCTTAACCGCATCACGCACCTCAGAGAGCACATGGCTGCTTTTAACCCCCCGTCGTTCGTTAAATTCCCGCATGGACAGGGTTACTTTTGCTTTATGTGGCACGTCATTTTGTTGGCCACCATCGGTTTGAGGATTCCCGGCGCCCTGTCCTACCTGGGAAATAGCCGATTCTACCATGTAATTATAGCCATCCTCAACTTCATATTTTTTGATGGCTTTAAAAATTTGTTGCTCCACAAGTATGCTGAGTTCATTGGTTTTTTCAATAGCAGTACCTTCGGGATATTCAATATACGTTATGATTTGATTCGGTTGATTTTCCGGAAAAAATAAAACATTCGGCTGGACCAATCCGACCAAAATAAAAGAAAAGATAAGCAGGGCGAGGGTTCCAAAAAAGAAAACGTAGGCTTTCTTTTTGCGCAGCGCAAATTTTAAAAAGCCCTCATAACTATTTTCCAGTTTCTTTAAGGCTTTATACTGAAAGTAATCAACCCCACGGGATAAAAAGTATTTATAGATCCAGAGCATAATGGCTCCAAAGATCATTAAATTTCCTATCGCCCTAAGGCCACTGGCATTCACGATATATCCGCTTATCACGAAAATTATCCCTACAACTGCAAGGATCACACTAAAACGGATGAGTTTTCTTTTGGTAAAGTCTTTTTCTTCGGTTTGCATAAACCCTGAAGTGAGCACTGAATTGATAATTAAGGCTACAAATAAGGACGAGCCTAAAACTATGGAGAGGGTCATGGGGAAAATAACCATGAATTTTCCGATGGTTCCCGGCCAAAGGCCCAATGGGAAAAAGGCAGCAAGAGTAGTGGCGGTAGATGCAATTATTGGCCAGGCGATCTCACCAACGCCTTGTTTTGCTGCTTTTATGCGAGGCATTCCCTTGTCCATCAGAGAATATACATTTTCCACAACCACAATCCCGTTATCTACAAGCATTCCCAACCCCATAACAAGTGCAAAAAGCACCATGGTATTTAAAGTAAAACCAAGGCTGGACAGGATAATAAACGACAAAAACATGGAAAGTGGAATGGCAAATCCCACAAAAAGGGCATTTCTGAAACCCAGGAAAAACATCAATACCACCACCACCAAAATCACCCCAAAGATAATGTTGTTCACCAGATCGTCTACCTGGCTTTCAGTTTTGGTAGATTGATCGTTGGTAAGTGAAATTATGAGACTTTCGGGAAAATATTCTGCTTTTTCGGCATTGACAATTTTTTTGATCTCTTCTACCGCCTCGATCATATTTTTCCCACTGCGTTTTTTTATATCCAGCATGACCACCGGTTTTCCGTATTCCCTCGCAAAGGTAGTGGGGTCTTTTTCCTTAAATTGAACGGTTGCTATATCCTTTAGGAATACAGCCCCGCCATCCCTTTTTACCACCACATTTTCCAATTCTTCAGGATCTTCGATTTCCCCAATTATCCGAATATTTCTTTGCACCGCGTTCGAAATAACATTTCCGCCAGAAATGGTTCTATTTTCAGAGCTTACAGCGCTTACCACATTGTCAAAACTCACCTGGGATGCAGTCATTTTATAGACATCGAGGGCTATTTCTACCTCCATATCTTCTGCGCCACGAATGGTAGCTTCTTTTATCTGGGGAAGAATTTCTATTTTGTCCTGGAGATATTCGGCATAATCTTTTAACTGCTGAACAGTAAAATCCCCAGTAATGTTAATGTTCAGAATGGGCATTTCTTCTGAAAGATTCAGGTCAAAAACATTGGGTTCTACCTTGGCGCCATTATCCAAGGTTGGCCAGGTAGTTTTGGATTTTACAAGATCAACTTTGTCCTTTATTTTTTGCCTAGCCGCATCTACAGTTAAAACATCCTCAAATTCTACAATTACCATAGAATAATCCTGGAAAGTAGTAGAGCTGATTTCTTTTACCCCTCCCACATTATTAAATTCCTGTTCCAGGGGTTCAGTTATGAATTTTTCAACATCTTCTGCTGAGTTTCCGGGGTTTGTAGAGCTCACATAGATCTTTGTTTCTATGATCTCCGGAAAGGATTCCCGCGGCATGCTGTAGTAGGAAAGTAAACCGCCTATCATTATAATGGCTGTTATCACATAAACCGTCATCCGGTTGTCTATTGCCCACGAAGAAATACTAAATTCTTTATCTGTTTTATTACTCATAGCAAAATGGAATTCGAAGGCTTAATTTTTTATTTTTACTTTCTGTTGGTCGCGCAGGTTTTTAGCCCCTTCAACAATAAGTTGATCTCCGGGCCTTAAACCTTCTATGATTTCCAATGATTCTTTGTAGGAATATCCAATTTTCACCAAAACTTTTTTAGCAATTCCGGTGCTGTCGCTTTCGGGTTGAAAAACATATACCAAATTTTCTCCCAAGGAGTTTTTTTGAATTGTATTTTCTGGGATAATCACTGTATTTTGAGCTGTGTAATCGTTTAATTTTACGGTTGCGATAAGATTTGGTTTTATAAGTCCGTCTTTATTTGGAATTGCTACTTCTATCAGAAAAGTACGGTTGTTTGGATTTATATAATTCCCTACTTGTCTCACCTTTCCTTCAAACTCTTTTCCAATGGCATCAATTTCAATGATCACCGGGGTTCCGTTTTGAATTTTACTTAAATACACTTCCGGAACTGCAGCCTGCACATACATGTTTTCCAGATTTACCAACCTGAATAATTGGTCTTGCCCAGGGTTTACCACCTGGCCTTCATCTGAAAGTACCTGATCTATTACTCCACTAAACGGGGCTCTAACCGTGGTTTTCCCTAGTTGGGATTTTACCTGATCAACAGAATTTCGGGCTGCCTCGTAATTGGTCTGGGTTTCAAGATATTGAATTTCAGAACCTATGTTTTGTTCCCACAATCGTTTTTGCCTGTCTGCGGTGGTTTTGGACAGGGCTGCTCGAGCTTCAAGTTGAGCCAATTGGCTTGAAAGTCCGCCATCGTCTATCTTGGCTAACACTGCACCTTTGTTTACCCGTTGGCCTTCTTTTACATACACTTTGGTCAAAACTCCGGAATATTCAGGAAAAATGATGATGTTTTCCTTGGTGCCAACATCTCCCTGGACCTCTGTATAATGATTAAAAACTGAATCATTCACGATTTGGATTGTTACTAAAGGAAGATTTTTTTCAGGGTCTAATTTGTTAATGGCCGCATCTAATTTGTCTATTTCTGCGAGAAGCAAACTTTGCTCTTTGCCCAATTCAATTTTTTTAGCCTTAATTTCCTGGAGGTTATTGGTCTCTATAACTTTATCTACAGAGAGCTTTTCTGAATTGCCACAGGCAACGAGAAGAAGGGTGAAGATGGATAAAATAACAATGTTTTTCATAGCTTTAAGATAATCTGACAGTACAATTTTCAAATGAGGTATATTATTTTAAGTGGGTATGTATTCATTGATTTTTCAATGAGTGCAGGTTTTCTTCTTAAGGGTTCCTATCATTATATTTAGAAGTATCAAGAAGATTTTCCAATGCAACCTTTTTAGTGATTACATCCAGCATTGATTGCAGCAAATCCTGTTGAGCCGCATAAAGTTGGCGTTGTGCCTCGCTCAGCTCAAAACTGCTGGCAAGGCCTTCAAAAAATTTAATTTGGTTTTTGTTTTCAATTCTTTCTGCCAGTCGCAGGTTTTGTTTTTGAGTTTGGTAATTTTCCAGACTATATCCATATTCGTTTTTAGCTGAATTTATTTCAAGACCTATCCTGTTTTCTGTTTCCTTCAATTGCAAAAGGGCCTGTTCATATTCAATTTTTTTCTGCTGAGTTTTAGCACCCCGCATCCCACTGCTAAAAAAGGGAATATTTAAACTAATTCCCAAAATGGACTGGGTATAGTATTGTTGATCCTCACTAAAAAAGGTAAAACGTTCACTATATCCCTGAAATCCATAATTGACAAAACCTTTGAGGGATGGAAGTGCCTTTGATTTTTCAAGCCTGACAAAAATCCTGGCAGCCTCGGCCTGGTTTTGTGAAATCCTGTAATCTATATTATCTTCAATAGGTATTTCTTTGACCAGTAGTTCCAAATCAAAATATTGAAGTGCCAGGTCGTCGAGATTTTGGGTTAATGTGGTTTGGGTTTTTACCGGAAGACCTAAACTAAGATTCAACATTTCAATAGAAATTTCGCGTAAGCGTGTACTTCTGTTTAAATTATTTTTCAGGCCCAGTAAAGTAATTTGCAATTGTTCAACGTCTTCTTCCTCCGCCAGTCCATTTTCGAATATTTTTTGGGTATCCCGAAAATTCTTATCCAAAACCTCGATATTTTTTTGCAGTATTTGTACGCTTTCTGCCGCCAAAAGTACATTTCCATAGGCATTTATTACAGCCGCCTTCACTTCCTGATCGGTCTTGGTCTTTGCGTTTTTAGAGATTTGCAATAAAGTTTTAGCCGATTGAACTCCTACAAGATAAGAGCCATCAAAAATAAGTTGATCCCAGGTAGCAGTCCCACCTAAATTTTGCTGAGTTCCGAACCTTACGGGTAAAAAAGTTCCCGGTTCTCCACCTGTTATTTCGGCAGGGAGAAGGGTTACGGGTTGTTTAAGCAAATTTTGGTAATCTACAATCCCCGAAATTTGGGGTAATCCCTGGGCGATTATTTCCCATTTCTGTTTATAGGCCTTGTCAATTTCTTTCTCAGAAATTTGTGAAGAATAGTTGTTTTTCAAACCAAAAGCTATGGCCTGCTCTAATGAAAATGAATAAGACTCGGGGGGGGTTTGTTCCTGAGACCAAAGCATGGAAGAAAAAAACAATGCGGATAATAGGACAGGATATTTCATCATTTTAATCTTCAATATTTATAAATTCTTTTAATGTTTCAAGTCCTTTGGTTGTTACAATTGCCCTGAGGTGATATTCTAAGAATAGGTCCAGTAAATCGTTCATTGCAAATTTTTCAGGAGGAAAAATTTCGGTGTCTTTAATTCCTGTTCCAACCAGAAAATAAATTTTACTGATAAAATTGACCGGGATCCTTGACCGGTATAGGCCTGCGGAGATTCCCCTTTGCAGGTTTTGCCCTATGCAATTTCCCATCAGTGCATATTGATCGGTTTTAATTGCCCGGTAAATCTTAGGATAATACTTTTCCAACTGATACTGTGGGGAAGCTTTTTCATTTTTTAAATGACTCATTGTAAAACGTTTAATTTCAAAAAGTTCAACAATGGGATTCTTGTCTCGGCTTCTTATTTCGCAAATCCCGGTGTTAATGGTTTCCATAATTTGGAAAGAAGTGGCTTCCACCAGTTTTGTTTTGGTTGAGAAATGCGTGTAAATGGTCTTTTTTGAGATGCCTATTTTTTGGGCGATATCGTCCATGGTTACACTCTTAAACCCAAGGTTTAGAAAAAGTTCGGCAGCGATTTTTAATATTTGATCCTTCACATCAAAAAAATTAACAGGCAAAAATACGGAAGGAAACTTTAAAAACCATAAAAGTTTCCATGTATTTTTTGATTTAATTTTGTTGAAGATTTAGAAATAAGGGCAATTATGGTATTTTAGCCAGAAATTAAAAAAATGTTATCAGTTTCCCAATACCGCGAGGCTTTTTTGGATTATTTGTCGAAAAAAATAACCACCAAAGAGCCGGTAAATTTATATGAGCCTATTACCTACATCCTAAATTTAGGTGGCAAACGTCTACGTCCCGTATTGGTGCTAATGACCACCGAAATTTTTGGAACTTCTTACAAGAAGGCATTAGACGCTGCATTGGCCATTGAGGTTTTTCATAATTTTTCCTTGGTGCACGACGATATTATGGATTCGGCACCTTTGAGAAGAGGGAGAGAAACCGTTCATGAGCGTTGGGACCTCAATACCGGAATCCTTTCCGGGGATACCATGTTAATAAATGCGTATCAGTTATTTGAAAATTATGAAGGACCGGTTTTTAAGGAACTGGCTCAATTGTTTACAAAAACAGCGATACAGGTTTGTGAAGGACAGCAATATGACATTGATTTTGAAAGCAGGGAGGATGTAGAAATTGCCGATTACTTGAAAATGATTGAATTTAAGACCGCTGTTTTGGTGGGCGCTTCCCTGCAAATGGGGGCTATTGTGGCAGGTGCCCCGGAAGAAAGCAAAAAGGCACTTTATGAATTTGGGTGCTTATTGGGAATTGCATTTCAGCTGCAGGACGATTATCTGGATGCTTTTGGCGATCCGATAACTTTTGGAAAACAACTCGGAGGAGATATCATTGAAAACAAAAAGACCTTTTTATACCTAACGGCACTTCAAAAGGCGGAAAGAGCAGATGCCTCCCAACTGGAGCATCTTTACAGTATTAATCCATCAGATTCTATCGGAAAAATAGAAGCGGTAAAAAATGTTTTTGAACAAAGTGGCGCCTCAGAATTGACCCGGAAAGAAATTGAAAAATACACCAGACAAGCCTTTGATGTTTTAGACCAAATGGATCTTCCCGAAAATAAAAAAGAAATGCTTCGAAAATTTGGAGTTGCTTTAATGGAGAGGGAAGTTTAAAAGTAAATCATTCAGACAACTCAAAGGCTAAATTTCCCAAAAAAAAGGAGTTGCAGAGGTGTTTTTAAAACAAAAACAAACTTTTATTTAGTTAAAATTCTTAAAATTTGATTTATAAATATGTAGATTCCCTCAGGCTACAATTTCTAAAAGTTGTATTTTTGCCTTGTTTTATATAAAAAGAAACTTGAGTTTCAAATTATGGATAGATTTTCATTTCTTAACGCAGCACACACAGCATTTTTCGCTGATCTTTACGATCAATATTTAGAACACCCGGATAGTGTGGAACCAAGTTGGAGGGCTTTTTTTCAAGGTTATGACTTTGGAAGTGTGCAAAACGGAGCAATTTCCCTACAGGAAAAAGAACGGATAATCCCTGAGACGGAAAAGTTTAACAGGGAAGAAATTTCCGAACATATTTTAAAAGAATTCCGGGTGATTCAATTAATTGATGGATACCGTACCCGTGGACATTTATTCACAAAAACAAATCCTGTAAGGAGCCGCCGCAAATATGCGCCAACCCTGGCCGTTGAAAATTACGGATTGACACAGGATGATTTGGATATCATCTTTGATGCCGGAGAAGTAATTGGATTCGGTCCTTTAAGTTTGAGGGAAATAATTAGCCATCTGGAACAGGTTTATTGTGATTCCATAGGAATAGAATATATGTATATCCGAAGGCCGGATGAGATCAAATGGATCCAGCAAAAACTACACCTTAACGACAATCACACTAATTTCAATAAAGAGGAACAGAAGCACATCCTATCTAAATTAAATGAGGCTTTTTCATTTGAAAGGTTTCTACATACTAAATATGTAGGTCAAAAACGATTTTCCATAGAGGGGAATGAAAGTTTAATCCCGGCACTGGATGCCATCATAGAAAAGGCGGCAGAGCTTGGGGTAAAGGATTTTGTGCTAGGGATGGCCCACCGTGGAAGACTGAATACCCTGACCAATATTTTTGGTAAAAGTGCGAAAAACATATTTAGCGAATTTGACGGAAAGGATTATGAACAGGACATATTTGATGGAGACGTAAAATACCATTTGGGATGGTCGAGTATCAGAAAGAGTAAAAATGGCAAAAAAATAAATATCAATATTGCGCCCAACCCTTCCCATCTTGAAGCTGTGGGCTCAATTGTGCAGGGAATTGCCCGCGCCAAACAAGAAAAATCATACAAAGACAACATTTCACAGGTGCTGCCTATAATTATTCATGGGGATGCCGCCATTGCAGGACAAGGCGTGGTGTATGAAGTAGTGCAGATGGCGCAACTGGAGGGTTATAAAACCGGTGGCACAATTCATATCGTTGTGAACAACCAGGTAGGCTTTACTACCAATTATTTAGATGGACGTTCTTCCACCTATTGTACCGATGTTGGAAAGGTTACCCTTTCTCCTATTATACACGTAAATGCCGATGATGCGGAAGCAGTGGTGCATGCCGTATTATTTGCGTTGGATTTTAGGATGGAATTTGGAAGGGATGTTTTTATAGATCTTCTGGGATATAGAAAATATGGCCACAACGAAGGGGACGAACCTAGATTTACCCAACCAAAGTTGTATAAAGCTATTGCCAAGCACAAAAATCCACGGGATATTTATGCTGAAAAATTAATTGAAAGCGGGGTTATCGATGAAGAATATTTGAGGAAGTTGGAAGAGGAGTACAAAGCGAAATTAGAAGAAAACCTGGAAGATTCCCGCAAGGAAGATACTACCATAATTACCCCATTTATGGAAAATGACTGGGTGGATTTTGAAAGGGTCCGGGAGGATACGATGATGGAGGATGTGGATACTACCTTCGACCTCAAGGCATTAGATGAGGTGGCCGGGGCGATATCAAAATTACCCGAGGATAAAAAATTCCTCAAAAAAATAGCGAGGCTTATTGAAGCCCGGCACAATATGTATTTTGAAACCAATCAACTGGATTGGGCAATGGCAGAGTTATTGGCCTATGGGTCCTTACTGACAGAAGGTTACAGTGTGCGCATGAGCGGCCAGGATATTGAAAGGGGAACCTTCTCACACAGGCATGCCGTTGTGAAAGTTGAGGACAGTGAGGAGGAAATTATTTTACACAATAATATTTCGGGCAAAAAAGGCGATTTTAATATCTACAATTCCCTACTTTCAGAATATGCCGTAGTAGGTTTTGATTATGGGTACGCCATGGCAAGCCCAAATACGTTAACCATTTGGGAAGCTCAATTCGGGGATTTTGTAAATGGTTCGCAGATAATGATAGACCAGTATATTTCAGCTGCTGAAGACAAATGGAAGTTACAAAATGGGCTGGTGATGTTTTTGCCCCACGGTTATGAAGGACAAGGAGCAGAACATTCTTCCGGTAGAATGGAACGTTTTCTTCAACTTTGCGCCACAGATAATATGTTTGTAACAGATGTTACCACGCCGGCCAATATGTTTCATTTATTGCGCCGACAGATGAAAGTAAATTACAGGAAGCCCCTGATTATCTTTACCCCCAAAAGTTTGTTGAGACATTCAAAGGTTGTTTCAACCAAGGAGGAATTTGCCCAGGGAAGTTTTCAAACTGTAATAGACGATTCGCAGGCAAAAGTTGATAAAATTAAATCCCTTGTGTTCTGTACCGGTAAATTTTATTACGATTTATTGGAACAAAAAGAAATAAAGGGGCGCGATGATGTGGCCTTGGTAAGGGTAGAACAATTATTCCCATTGCCGGCCGAAAAGATCAGGGAGATCATGGCTAAATATAAAAATGCCAATGATGTGGTTTGGGCTCAGGAAGAACCCAGAAACATGGGAGCTTACAGTTTTTTGTTATTGCATTTCGAGGAGGCCAGGAATTTTAGGGTATGCAGTAGAAAATTTTACGGAGCTCCGGCCTCTGGAAGTTCTGTACGTTATAAAAAACGACATGAAAAAGTAATTGAAAACGTATTTGATAAATCGATGGTTTGATCAAACCAAAATAAGCTGAATAATTTTAATATTAAATGCTTTTTGCGAGAAGCAAAAAGTACTAAAAAGTAAAAATAAAAGATCATGGCTTTAGAAATGAAAGTTCCTTCACCCGGAGAATCTATCACAGAAGTTGAAATAGCTCAATGGCTGGTAGAAGATGGAGATTATGTAGAAAAAGATCAGCCCATTGCAGAGGTTGACAGCGATAAGGCGACTTTAGAACTTCCTGCGGAAGCCAGTGGAATTATAACTCTGATGGCTGAAGAAGGTGATGCTGTTGCAGTAGGTGCGGTAGTTTGTTTAATTGATACAGATGCAAAAAAACCTGGTTCGGGCGAAAAGTCTGAAAAACCAAGCGGAGACGAAGGATCTGTAGACGATTCTGAGGTTGATCTCGCAAAAGAAAGAGAAAAGGAAACTCAAAAGGAAAACAGTAAAAAGGCACCACCGGAAAAAGAAAAACCTTCTCAACCCAGTATCCCAGCTAAAACTCAGGAAAGCTATGCCATGGGGAGCCCATCACCCGCGGCAAAAAAAATAATGGATGATAAGGGCGTTGACCCTAAATTGGTGAGCGGTTCAGGTCGTGACGGCAGGATCATAAAAGAAGATGCAGTACAGGCAATAGCCTCTATGGGAACTCCCGGCTTGGGGAAAAGAGGGGAATCCCGCAAAAAAATGTCCATGCTTCGGCGTAAAGTTGCAGAGCGTCTGGTTAGTGCCAAAAATGAAACGGCGATGCTTACCACTTTTAACGAGGTAGATATGTCTGCAATCTTTTCATTGCGCACACAATACAAAGAAGATTTTAAAGACAAACACGGGGTTGGGTTAGGATTTATGTCATTTTTCACCCTGGCCGTAGTCAGGGCACTGGAACTCTATCCAGATGTAAACTCAATGTTAGACGGCGATCACCAAATTAAATACGATTATAAAGACATCAGCATAGCGGTTTCCGGTCCAAAAGGGCTTATGGTCCCAGTGATGAGGAATGTGGAAAACCTCGGTTTTAGGGGAGTGGAAGACGAAGTAAAACGACTTGCAATTCGCGCGCGGGACGGAAAGATCACTGTAGATGAAATGACCGGGGGAACATTCACAATTTCAAACGGGGGAGTCTTTGGCTCAATGTTATCTACGCCAATTATCAATCCGCCTCAAAGCGGGATTTTGGGAATGCACAACATAGTTGAAAGGCCCGTAGCAATTGATGGCCACGTTGAGATCAGGCCAATCATGTACGTAGCCCTTTCTTACGACCATAGGGTTATTGATGGAAAGGAATCTGTAGGTTTTTTGGTGGCAGTTAAAGAGGCTTTGGAAAATCCGGTAAAATTATTGATGGATAACGATGTGAAAAGGGCATTGGAACTTTAATCTATGATCTGACTAAAAATAAAAGGCGGCAATTATGGAAATGCTGCCTTTTTTATTTTTGATAATATTTGCCCCTTTGAATAGTTTTCAAATAATCAAAATAATACCAATAGGGTCAAAATGTTTAAAAACAGCACTGACACTACAACAATGGCCAGAAGGATCATCCCAACCTGCGAAAGTGTTTTTCTTTTAACGACTATATTCATATCTCCATTTTATAATTTCTAAAATAGATAGAAAATGAATAAGGAAATATGGGGGTTTTCCCCCAATTCCGGAGATTATTTCAGATAGAGGACTTTATTTTTATAATCTATCACGGCTTTCCCTTTTTTTAATAGATCGGCTCCAATTATTCCGTGTACTTTTTTAGCTTTATGGCTTACAAGAGCTTCATTTACATGTCTGAGATCAAACAACACCAGGTCTATTTTTTTCTTTTTCCAACCCATAATTTCCAGGGTGTTTTGTTGGGCAATTTGGGTAAGCATGTTGGTTGCACCGGCTCCGGCCGCCCTAACTTCACTATCCTCTGCCTGTAATTTGAAATGCGAGACAGCGTCAAAAC
>JBGSWA010000162.1:0-10206 GCA_041752645.1 Gillisia sp.
TTTGAAGGGTTTAGGGCCTTTGATACGCGACGATGGATAATTGCTGAACAAACAGATGGAGCACCTTTAATGGGGCTGAATATTACTGAAGGAACCAGTTTAATGGATACTGATTTTTATCAACGCACAGTTGTGGAAGATCGCGCATGGAATTCAAGCTATTATATTTGGCCTATACCTGAGGGAGAGATTATGAGAAATAAAGCTTGTGTTCAGAATCCTGGTTGGTAAAATATGTGTAATCAATAAATCTAACAAATATGAAATATAATATATGTAAAATTGAAATAGCCTTAATTTTTTTCTTATCTGTATTTTTGACTTCATGCGAAGTTGACCCCTTAAAGGAGGTGAAAAAAATTGAGCCGGTAGTTAATCTTGTGCAAACAGGAGGTAATGGCCTTACCGATATTACAATACAAAATGTTAATATCGACAAAACAAATTTGTTGCTTCGAAAACCATTTGGACTTGCTTATTCTGGCCTTGAAACCAATGATGGATTCACCGCCGATTTGACCCTCGATTACAACAATGTACCAGAAGGCTACGAGAAGTTTACCAGCGAAGAATGTTTTATTACCATTGAGCAGGATGAGGTGTCTTCGAATACAACCTTGGAAGTTCCTGCGGGGAGTTCGAATAAAGCCTTCTATGTCAATATTACACAATCCGCAATAAGTTCACATGAGGGTAAAAAAGTTGCCGTATATCTTAAGTTGGCCAACGTGAGCTATGGCAATGTAGGCATTGACTCTACTTACGTTGTGATTGACATGGCAGATTTTGCCGCAAACATTACCGACGTTACGGATACCTACATCACTAATACAAATTTTCAAAGAGACCCGGCAACCACTGACCGCTTTGCGGCTCTTGCCGACTGGATTTCGAATGAAGGGTTAAGCAGTACCAGAGCACAAGGTGCCGGATATGATGCTAATGTTGGTTTTTTGGGTGTTGAAAAATGGGGGGGTGGCGATCCTTCGATAGTCAATGGAAAAATCTATCAAACAATTGATATGGAGAAAGGTATTTATGAAGTAATACTCGAAATGAACCAGGTGAAGGGGATAACGGATGAAGAAGTGAATGCACTGGTTGTAGCCGAAGGCTCACCAATCCCCGACGACACGAATATTGCATCAGCTATCGCGTCACAACGAATCACTACTACTGATGAGAATAAGGAGGTGTCACTCGATTTTGTTCTTGATGAAGATAAGGAGGTTTCTCTAGGGATATTAGTGAATGTTTTTGCAGGGGGTCAGCGGGTTTTGCAAGCGAAGCAGATTTCAATTTATAAGCATTCCAGTTTATTCGATTAGTAATATAACATAGTAACCTGCTTAAAAATGGCAGGTTACTATGTTTAAATTTAAAAAAGATGAGGATTCTATTAACAAAGCGATTACTATTCATTTTTACTTTGGGCGTATTATTTGGCTTTCAATTATACGCATCTCAGCCTGAATACTCAACTGCAGGTTATTATACTTTGTCCAATACTGGGCGAAACGTGTATTCCATGAACGTGGCCTGGCGCTTTCATAAAGGTGAATTAGTTGACGATCCGTCCAAAGTTACTTATAAGGATAGCTTGTGGTCTGTGGTTTCATTACCTCATGGCATTGAATACCTGCCTGTAGATGCAAGCGGGAGTATCAACTATCAGGGCGTAGTATGGTATCGTAAGCATTTTATTCCAAACAACGATTGGAAAGAGAAAAAAGTATTTCTTCATTTTGAAGCTATAATGGGTAAATCCGAAATATGGATAAATGGAATTTCATTGACTAAACATTTCGGCGGATATCTTCCCGTATCGGTGGATATATCCAACTTTATTAAATGGGACGGCGACAACGTAATCAGCGTTAAAGCCGATAACAGTAACGACCCGACTTATTCTCCGGGAAAAAAAGAGGAAAATCTTGATTTTACCTATTTTGGCGGAATTTACAGAGACTGCTGGCTGGTGGTTCATAACAAGGTACACATTACTGATCCCAATTTTGAAAATGAAACAGCGGGAGGTGGTTTGTTTGTAGCTTTTGATAAAGTGGGCTCTGAATTAGCCGAGGTGCTGTTAAAAACACATATCAGAAACTCAGACAACAGTCGTTTTGATGGAACAATCAACTATGAACTATTTCAGGCGGATGGAAAAAAAGTAAAATCGCTTTCGAAAGAGGTGAAAATCCGCAGAAATGAAGCCATTTCGGTTGCTGATAAAATGGATGTTTCATCGCCCCATCTTTGGTCACCGGAATCTCCTTATTTGTATTCTCTAAATGTTACAATTCGAAACAAAAAAGGGGAAGTTATCGATGGATATCGTGAAAAAATAGGAATACGAAGCATTGAATTTAAAGGTAAAGATGGGTTTTGGCTGAATGGAAAACCATATAATATACCTCTGCTTGGTGGAAATCGACATCAGGATTTTGCAGTAGTCGGGAATGCTACTTCCAATAGCGCTAACTGGCGTGATGCAGTGAAACTGCGCAAGGCAGGCTTTAATATCATCAGAATGGCACATTATCCGTCAGACCCTTCTTTCATGGATGCTTGTGATGCGCTCGGACTTTTTGTGATTGTTCCAACACCGGGTTGGCAGTTTTATAACGATGATCCTGCATTCGTAGCACGCCTGGAAAGTGACATTCGAAATATGGTGCGCCGCGACAGGAATCATCCCTGTGTCATATTTTGGGAACCGATCTTGAACGAAACAGGACTTTGGGGAGATAGCAAAACAACCTACAATGAGGAAGCTCAGGGCAGGTCGGCAGACTTGGTCAAACAAGAGTATCCTTACAAATATTGTTATTCGGCAGGTGGTCCTGAAAAATATTTTACAGTGTTGTATGGCGGGGTTCCAAAGCCGGATAAAGTGTATTTTACAAGGGAATATGGCGATGGAGGCAATGTGAATAACTGGGCAGGTCAAAATGCCCAAAACAGGGCCAGTTTAGCCTATGGTGAAGCCGCATTGCTGGTGCAGGCTGAATCGTATGCCAAATCAACAAAAGGGGTCATTTCGTCTTTCAATAGATCGCGCCAACAAATGGGCGGAGCGATGTGGTGTTCTTTCGATGCGCAAAGGGGATATCAT
Source organism: Gillisia sp. (assembly GCA_041752645.1). Classification (GTDB taxonomy): domain Bacteria; phylum Bacteroidota; class Bacteroidia; order Flavobacteriales; family Flavobacteriaceae; genus Gillisia. The sequence goes on from JBGSWA010000162.1 coordinate 3,119, forward strand.
CCCGATCCTTTTTTTGGTGGCATAATGGATGCCTTTCGTCGGCCCAAGTATGCGTATTATTTATTCATGTCACATCGCAATCCCGAGATCCAAAAACAAAATATTGGATCCGGCCCGATGGTGTTCACTGCCCATAGCCTGACACCTTTTTCCGGAAAGGACGTTCGGGTTTTTTCCAACTGTGATGAAGTTCATCTCACCGTTTTCGGTGGCGGAGAAAAATACGTTCAAAAAAAGGATGTTGATTCTGCTGAATTTGTTTCACCTGTTTTTACGTTCGAAAATGTAGTCGATTATGATCAAGTCATAAACTTATCGCGATCGGGCAAGGTGAAAGATGTCTATCTGAAAGCAGAAGGTCTTATCGATGGCAAAGTCGTTACAGAGCATAAAGTGTCCCTGGCTAACGCGGCAACGCGAATTGAGTTGTCGTTGGACAATGAAGGAATGGATTTGCTGGCGAACGGATCAGATTTCACGACCGTAGTTGCCAGTATCGTTGATGAAAATGGAAACGTGAAACGGCTGAACAAAAGCTATGTGAAATTTACAATTGAAGGTGAAGGCCGCATATTGGGCGGTGAGGATATTTTTGTCAATCCGCGCCCTGTTGTTTGGGGAGATGCCCCCGTTCTTGTACAATCAACAACCAAGTCGGGCACTATAAAAGTAAAAGCAGAGGTTTGCTTTAAAGGCAATCGAACACCGCTTGCGGGTGAACTTGTTTTCAAAAGCTATGAAGATGAAACACCAGCTGTTTACAGTGCCAGTGAATTGGCTTTTATAGACTCAAATGAGCCGGGTCAATCCGCTTCAGATTTGGATGAAGTGAAAAGAAAAAGCAACGTAATTGATGACGATTTAAAAAAAGTGCACGAACAACAAGAACGTTTCATGCAAGAATAGATATTGTTTATGAAAGAAATTCCCCTCGTTTTAAAAATTTCAATTTAAATAAAAATTAACTATGACAATCCGCTTAGTTCTTATAATTTTATTGTCTGGCTACCAGACTTTTGCACAAGACCTCACTTCCGAATTAGAGGTTTGGTACAAGTTCGACCATACTTTTGGAGATACTGTGGTGAAAGATTATTCCGGGAATGGTCGGGATCTTATTTCTACGAACAATTTGGATGATAATTTTAGTTGGGGAACTTCGGAAATTGCTTCTGGGGTGGACCATTTTGTTCATTTTCCAACAGGGAGAGATCTTAGTGATATCCTAACATCTAGTGAGGAGAAAAGTTGGTGGGGTTTATTAGGCTCAACGCCACGCACGCTTGCTGTATGGTTTAAAATAGACAATGGAGCAGCCGAATATAAAGGCACTCATTTATATGCTTACGGCAATGATAATCAGCCTGGAGGACGTTATGAGGTTGCGTTAAAAGGGCACAGTATTGAATTCGAAAATGCAGAGAATACTGCCGCGAATTCCTGGAAGAATAGAAATGTAGCTTTCTTTAGTGATGATCAATATCCCCAAAACGAGTGGCATCATTTGACAATAGTATACGATGGAAATGGCGATCGCGAAACAGGTCTTTCCCTTTATGTTGACGGTCAAAGGTTGAATTTTAACCCTGTCGAAGGGATTCAGCCGGATTATTCGATCAATACAGTAAAGCAATATGCTCCTGAAATTGGAAGGGATATGGAAAAAATGTCGCTTGCCGATTTTCGATTCTATTCTAGGGCGTTGACTCCATCCGAAGTTCATTCCCTGGCAGATTTGGGTGAGCGCCCCATGACCATTTCAACAATTTCAACTTTAATTCAAGATGCTGTGGCAACTAATGCTTCAGAAGTGGTTATTCCTCCGGGAATTTACAGAGGAGGTTCTGATTTTATTGTGCTCGACAATGTTTCTGATTTGAAGATTGTGGCCGACGATGTAACCATGATTTGTGAAAGAAGGGTTAGAGCTTTTGAGTTAATAAAGTGTAAAAATATTACGATTTCTGGATTAACTATCGATTATGACCCGCTTCCTTTTACGCAGGGCGATATTATTGCTGTTGGCAACGACTATGTAGATGTGAAAATTCATAAAGGTTATGATATTGAGACATATAGCCGAATCGATATAATCGACAAAAAAACGCGTTTCAGAAAACGGGGAAGTGTATTTCAATGGGAGAGTACGGCACAGGTGGTTGATGATGGTGTGGTACGCGTTTCTAATGCAAAGCTTCCAGGTGTTGCTGAAGTTGGAGATATGGCAAGTATGAGCGGTTTGATCGACCAGGGCGCTGTTCATACCTTTGTGGTGAACGATTGCAAGGGAGGAATAGTTTTAAAAAATTTGACGATTAATACAGGACCTGGCTTTGGTATATTTGAAACTGAAGGTGAAGGAGGAACCATACTCGATGGATGCAAAATTATTCCGGGAGCAAAGCCTGAAGGAGCAACCGAAGAAAGGTTGCTTACCACAATATGGGATGCCATACAGCATAAATTAACCCGCCGTGGACCAATTGTTAAAAATTGTATTGTTAAAGATGCCGGAGATGATTCATGGAGTGTTACCTGGGACGGTGATTATGAAATTGTTTCTGTTGCAGGAAGCCAAATTATTGTAGATAAAACTGGAGTATTACAGGTTGGTGACTCTTTGAGAACTTCATTGTCATCTGAAGCTGTGAAGATAATTGATAATTCCAATGGAGTACTTACTTTAGACAGACCGAGCCCATGGGTTATGAATACACGTATATACTCTCCGGACAGAAGATGTGAACATTTCGTTTTTTCCGATAATTACCTTCATAGTTCAGGAAGGGTGCTCATTAAAAGCGGTCATGGTATTATCGAAAATAATGTTTTTGATAATACTCACAGCGGAGTAACAGTTAATACTGAGATTGGAGACGGAGCTACCGGAATCGACAGTATCATTATCAGGGATAATAATATTATCGGCACAGGGCATTTTATGCCTGGACCATGGAGTTCTCAGGCAGGGGCAATTTCTATTGTTGATGGATCTTCTAATCAAATACACCCGGTCGGTTCGTTTCGTAATTTCGTAATTGAAAACAATACGTTTACAGATGTGGCTGGAGTAAATATTGTTGTGACTTCTGCGAGTGACGTCAGCATTAAAGAAAACAAGTTTTATCAAACAGGAATGGCAACATACAATAATACTGGGGAAGATTACGGTATTGAACAAAATACTATTGTTTATACTGAAAATTGTGATAGTCTGACAATGGATTATAACATTGTATACCAATCGGGTTTTAATGCACTGCAAAAGCAGTATAATATTGAGAATTATATTCCGCTAAGAGGTGCCATTTTCGAGGAGGGTGGAGATGGAATTCCTGATGAAAATGATATTGATGGAGATGGAATTCCTGATGAAAATGATGACTGCCCAAACACAGTAGCAGGAGCTACAGTAGATATTAATGGTTGTGCAGTATTTACCTTACCAACTGACAATTTCAAAATTGAAGCAAAAGGAGAAACTTGCCCAGACCGAAAGAATGGGAAAATAATAATTACACCTACTGAAAATCATAATTATCAGTTGACAATTAATGGAGTAGTTAAAAATTTTTCTACCGGAATTACTTTAGGAAGTTTAGCCCCCAATAATTATAATTTATGTCTTTCTGTTGAAGGAGAAGAATTTAAACAATGTTTTGAACTTGTAATACCGCAAGGAACAATCATTTCGGGTAAATCGAGTGTAAAAAATAATAGAGCAACTGTACAAATTGAAAAAGGTACAGCGCCTTACAAAGTTTTTGTAAATGGTGAGGTATTATTTGAAACAATGTCTACAAGTATAGATATTAATGTGAAGCATGGGGATTTATTACAGATAAAAACTGCAGTAGCTTGTGAAGGTGTTATTGCGAAAAAAATTGAGTTATTAGAAGCAGTGGTTGCTTATCCAAATCCAAGTAACGGTCATTATGAGATTGCTCTGCCAGTATCTGAAGGTCAGGTAAAAATAGAAGTATATAATATCTTAGGAAAATTATTGGAATCAAATAATTATCAAATTATTTCCGGAAAGGTTCATTTAAATCTATCTGACAAACCTAATGGATTATATATAGCAAAAATTTATTTAGAGGAACCCACTACCTTAAAATTATTAAAAGAATAATATTCATTATATGAAATCAATGATTAAATTTTGGCCTTTAATAACAGCCAGCTTATTTCTTTTTTCTTGTGCAGATGGAGGAAGTGATGATGATCCCGATCCACAACCAATAAATAATGCTCCGGATAAATCCGTAATTTCTGCGCCTGTAAACAACCTGTTATGCATAAATAACGATGTTTTATTTCAGTGGGAAGCAGCGACTGACCCAGATGGAGATTCTGTAAATTATCAATTACAGTTGGCAACAAACAATCAATTTACTGAAAATGTTCAGAAATTATCAAATATTGTAGAAACTTCTTATCAACTTTCATTGAATAAAGGAGTCGCTTATTATTGGAGAGTTCAAACTGTTGATAGTAAAGGTTTATCAAGTGAATATTCCAATATATTTCAATTTTATACAGAAGGAGATGGAGTACTTAATCACGTTCCATTTGCTCCAAAAATTGTTTCTCCAAACTTAAATCAAACAATTCAAACTAGTACAACCCAATTAGAATGGACCGCCAGTGATGTTGACTATGATCCGTTAACCTATGATGTTTATTTTGGAACTATAAACCCACCTATAACCAAAGTTGCAGAGAACCAATCCACTATGACTTTTGATGTTACTTTAAATTCATCTACAGCATATTACTGGAAAATTGTAGTTAATGATGGAAAAGGCGGTATAAGTATCGGACAAATATGGAATTTCAAAACGGATTAATTTTTAATGAAATAATTAATTAGCACGATTTAATAAATTTGATGAGGTAATCGAATCATTGTCAACTGGTTTTGGTTATTGGAATATCACAGTACCTACTATACAGCAAAACTGGAAATCAACAAGAGTATGGTTCCCTATTCCACTTCCACAAATTGATTTAAATCCAAACTTGGTTCCAAATCCAGAACAATAAAAGTATTATAAAATTTTAGTTAGAAGTTTAGTTTGTTAGCCAATGAGGGGATAATTTAGGGTAATATTTGATTTATCTCCTCATATTGTTTTTGTTTTACATTAAAAAAACATGTAGTAAGTATCATTATTCGATTTTAGTAGCCAAGTAAATTTGGGTATACAATTTTATTATGCCGGTAAAAACTAATATATATTTTAAATGAAACACCTTACATATCTGTTATTTATATTTTTAACACTTACAGAAGTGTCCTTTGCTCAAGTAAGAATAATTAAGGAATTAGACACTAATTGGAAATTTAAAAAAGGATATTCAGAAAATGTTTTTCAAATAAATTTTGATGATTCAAAATGGGAAAAAGTAAGTGTTCCGCATGATTGGGCAATTTATGGACCTTTTGATAAAGATATAGATAAACAAAATGTAGCCATTGTTCAAAACGGTGAAAATGTGGCTTCCGAAAAAACAGGAAGAACCGGCGCATTACCTCATATAGGCTCTGCTTGGTATAGAAATAAATTTACGCTACCAGAATTTAAAAAGGGTAAAAAGGTGATTTTGCTTTTTGAAGGTGCTATGAGCGAGCCACAAATTTATTTGAATGGGAAAAAGGTAGGTGAATGGGCTTACGGTTATAGTTATTTTTATTTTGATATTTCAGAGTTTATTATAGCAGGAGAAAACACTTTAGCTGTTAAGTTAACAAATAAAGAATTTGCTTCTCGATGGTACCCGGGAGCAGGTTTGTACAGAAAAGTAAGCCTTATTCTTAAAAACAGGGAAAGTATCAATCAATGGGGAACTTTTGTAACGACTCCTTATGTAACTAAGGAAGTTGCTAAAGTGAACGTAAAAACAAAAACGTCTGTAAAAAACGGGTATTTGATAACCACTATTTTTGATGGCAATGGAAAGCAAATAAGTTCTGATAAATCGTCAACGGAATTTGGTAATGAATTTGATCAAAATATTAAGGTAATAAACCCAAATTTATGGAGTCCTGAAACACCATATTTATATAAAGCAGTATCTCAGTTCTTTGTTGGTGATGTATTGAAAGATGAGGTGTCAACCCGTTTTGGAATTCGAGATATAAAATTTGAAGCTAATAAAGGTTTTAGTTTGAATGGAGAAATAACTAAGTTTAAGGGAGTTTGTTTACATCATGATTTAGGTCCTTTAGGAACAGCAATAAATAAAGCAGCATTGCGTAGGCAATTAACTATATTAAAGGATATGGGATGTAATGCCATTCGAAGCTCACATAATATGCCATCATTAGAGCAGCTGGAATTATGTGATGAAATGGGCTTTATGTTTATGGCTGAAAGTTTTGATGAATGGAAAAAGCCAAAAGTTGAAAATGGGTATCACAGGTTTTTTGAAGACTATGCTGAGAAAGATATTGTTAATTTGGTTCAAGCAACCAGAAATCATCCATCAATCGTTATGTGGAGCTCCGGTAATGAAGTTCCAGATCAACATGGAACTGAAGGAGTTAAGCTCGCAAAATGGCTACAAGATATTTTTCATAGAGAAGATCCCACACGACCCGTAACTGTAGGAATGGATGCGGTAGAAGCAACCATGGAATCAGGTTTTGGAGCATTAATGGATATTCCTGGATTAAATTATCGGGTACATTTATATGAAGAAGCATATAATAAATTTCCACAAGGATTTATTTTAGGATCTGAAACGGCCTCTACAGTTAGTTCTAGGGGAATTTATAAATTTCCTGTGGTTCAAGAAAAAATGAAGCAATATGATGATTTGCAAAGTTCATCGTATGATTTGGAATCGTGTAGTTGGTCGAATCTTCCAGATGAAGATTTTGTGTTACAAGATGATAAAACTTGGGTGATAGGCGAGTTTGTTTGGACAGGTTTTGATTATTTAGGTGAGCCAACACCTTATGATCGCAGATGGCCATCCCGCAGTACGTATTTTGGAATAAATGATTTGGCAGGATTGCCCAAGGATAGATTCTATTTGTATAGAAGTAGATGGAATATAAAAGAAGAGACTTTACATATTTT
>JBGSWA010000163.1:0-16356 GCA_041752645.1 Gillisia sp.
CCTGGTTGGCAATCCAACGCCACACAAAGAGTTTCTAAGGTGGAAAACTGAACTGCTTTAGCTTTCCTGTTTTTAAAATTGATAAGCTACAAGGGGTGATGTCAATGACCTTGAAAGTTCATTGCTCTTTATTTCGCTTTACCAGCATCTGGTCAAGATTTATTTTTATAGGCATATTATACGGTTAAATCATTTTCTTCCTGCAAGCTTTTGCGGTACCGATGGATCTGGAAAAAATAAAAAAAAGACTCAGGCCAAGGTTTAACAAAGGAGAGGCGAAGGAGCTATCTATAGGTGATTCCAAGACAACCTTATCCTCTATTGAGAGGTTTATAGGGTTGATGATGTCAGTTGTCCAATTAGTTTTAGTCCTGAAATCTGCAGAGAGTTGAATAATTTTTGTTTAAAAAAGCTGCAAACTACTTTTCCGAAGATCATTTAATTTAATTTTAAAAGGACCGTCAATAATAATTAAGATTTTTACAAATAAACCTGTCAAGAGAGCCCACTAGAGTATTTCTAAGATGTTTGTTAGCTGGATTTGAGTCTTCGAAGAAATATCGAATTCTAATTACTTATTGTTTATCGATAACAAATTTATATTTAATTATGGATATACAATAAGGTTTAAAATAATTAAGGACTTATACCGGTAATAGATAGGTAGTTATCTTTTTAAGAAAGAAAGTTGGGGTTTTTAAACTTTTATGCATTTAATAATTAGCGGATAAAGATTTTCCTTCCTTGCTATTTAACTGGATATGAATTCTTAAAAACTCAATAAAACTGGTATATTTGCGAATAACCGATTTTTAAAGAATATGCTTATAGCAATACTGTTAGGATTTATATTTTCTTTGTTTTTGGTACTTGCCGGTAAGTTCTTTAAAGGAAAATTGGCCATTCTTTCCGCGACAATTCCATTGGCGCTGTTTATTTATTTTGTTCAATTTATTGGTAGGATTTCCAACGGGGAAGTAATTACCCAAAATAATTCCTGGATCCCGTCTTTCAATGTAAACCTTGATTTTACGCTAGATGGACTTTCACTATTATTTTCGTTAATGATTACCGGGATTGGGTTCTTAGTATTTATTTATACTGCTGCATATCTCAAAAATCACAAATATCTCGATAGATTTTATGGCTATTTGAGCATGTTTATGGCCTCAATGCTCGGGCTTGTTCTTTCAGACAACCTGATCACGCTCTTTGTTTTTTGGGAACTCACCAGTATCAGCTCTTTTTTCCTGATTGGGTTTAACAATTCCAACGACGGTTCTCGAAAATCGGCAATAACGGCATTGGCTATAACCGGTCTTGGAGGAATGACACTTTTGGCAGGAGCTATATTTTTGGGTTCTGTTACCGGAACTTACAATATTTCAGGAATGCTGAATTCCGGTGCCGAAATTGCTGCAAGTCCATATTATATTCTCATTGTATCCTTATTTTTTATAGCCGCTTTCACCAAATCGGCGCAATTTCCGTTTCATTTTTGGTTGCCCGATGCAATGAAAGCACCAACCCCGGTTTCTACTTATCTGCATTCCGCTACTATGGTGAAGGCTGGAGTTTACTTGTTAATGAGATTTACTCCGGTCCTGGGAAATCAGGAATTCTGGAATACTACCCTTATCATTGTGGGAGCTATCACCATGATCTACTCAGCGATCCATATACTTTTTAGGACTGATTTAAAGGGGATTCTGGCATATTCAACAATTTCAGCCCTGGGGATTATGGTTTTTATGATAGGACAGGGTACCCGGGATGCATTGCTGGCCACAGCCCTGTTTATTATTGTTCATGCATTGTATAAAGCGACATTGTTCCTGGTGACAGGTATTATAGATCTGCAAACTGGCACCAGGGATGTTACCGTATTAAGGGGTCTGAGAAAGGTATTGCTTCCAGTTGCCATTGCAGGATTCTTGGCCGCAATCTCAAGTGCGGGTATCCCCCCAAGTTTGGGATTCTTTGGAAAAGAATTAATCTATGAAGGAACTCTGCAGGTTGGCGGAATTTCCGTTTTATTGATAATTTTAATCGTGATCACAAAAATATTGCTTTTTTATGCAGGTTTTGTAGCCGGGGTAAAACCATTTGTGGGAAAACTTCCGGAGGTTTATGAAAAAGTAAAAATGCCGAGCCCTCTTTTATGGGTAGCTCCTGTAATTCTGGCTTTGGCAGGAATTCTCTTCGGAATTTACCCTGGAATAATAGATTCCTCGCTTCTAACTCCGGCTGTAAATGCCATGGGGGAAGATGGAGCTGATATTCATTTAAAACTCTGGCATGGTTTCAACACTGTTCTATTGCTGAGTGCAATAACAATTATTGCCGGAACAATCCTTTATTTCACCATAAAGCCTTCGGTGAAATTAGAGAATGGAATTTCGAAATTGGATTTTATTTCCCCGAAATCAATTAATGAAAGCTTTGGGATTTTATTTACTAAATTTTCTGTTCATTGGACAAATTTTTTTCAAAATGGGTATTTAAGAAATTATGTTAAAACCATTATGATCTTTATGATCCTCTTAACCGGATATAAATTATTTAAAACAGCTACCTTCTCAATAGATCTTTCAACACTTCTCAATCTAACTATTTACGAAATATTAATTTGTTTTGTAATGTTAGTTTCCATCCTGTTTACTGTATTTACATCATCACGCTTGACAGCTGTCGCATCTATGGGGGTGATAGGATATTCCATTTGTTTGCTGTTTGTATTTTACAGCGCACCGGATTTGGCAATGACCCAGTTCTCTATAGATACCCTCACGGTCATCCTATTTGTTTTGGTGCTATATCGTCTTCCAAAATATCTGAATTTATCCGATCATAAAATGCGTATTAAAGATGGAATTATTTCTATTGCCTTTGGATCCATAATTACCATCCTTATTTTGGAGGTATTGGCGGAACAGGTAGGGAGAGATGTCAGTGAATATTACGCTCAAAATGCTTATCTGCTGGCCCATGGGAAGAATGTGGTAAATGTGATTTTGGTTGATTTCAGGGGAGCGGATACCCTCATTGAAATTTCTGTATTAACCATCGCCGCCATTGGAGTGTTTGGCTTGCTTAAATTGAGATTGAAAAGTAGCGACCAGCGTTAAGCTAATTAAGGAATAGGAAGTCAAGAAAAGCTATAAAACAATGAAAACAATAATTTTACGAACAGCCTCAGATTACCTCATCCCAGTGTTGCTGATGTTTTCTGTCTTTATTTTGCTAAGGGGACATTATTTGCCCGGAGGTGGATTTGTGGGCGGATTGATAGCCTCAATTGCCTTTGTATTGCACGCCTTTGCCAACGGACTCTCAAATACAAAAACTTTGCTTCGCATTCACCCGGGATTTTTAATGCCGGTTGGCCTTGGATTGGCATTTTCCAGTGCAATTGCTCCAATATTAGGTTTCGGCCTGCCTTTAATGACCGGGATTTGGATGCCCGAACCCATTTCAGTGCTTGGAACAATCGGATCGGCTTTATTTTTTGATATTGGGGTTTATTTAGTGGTGGTAGGAGTCACCTTAACCATAATTTTTACAATCTCAGAATCTGCTTAATATATGGAAGTAGTATTAGCAATTATTATTGGAGTGCTTTACGCCGCTGGGATCTACATGATACTAAGGCGTAGCCTAGTGAAATTGATCTTGGGGATTATTATTTTGGGTAATGGGGCAAACCTGCTCATATTTTTACTCGGGGGAATAACCAAAGGAAGTCCGCCAATAATCCCCGAAAATTCGAAAATTTTCCTTTCAGCTTACGCCGATCCGGTGCCGCAGGCATTGATATTAACCGCTATTGTTATAAGTTTTGGCTTGCAATCTTTTGCGATAATCCTGATCAAAAGGGCCTATCAAGTGGTAAAAACGGACGATTTGGATGAAATGAACGAAATAGACCAAGATTCATGACACAACAATTAATTATATATCCCCTCTTGCTTCAACTGTTTTTGAGCATAATATTGATGTTTTCCTGGAGAAAAATTAGCTGGCAAAGGGTAATTAGTATTGTAGGCGGATTTGTAAATATAGGGGTTTCAATCTGGCTTTTTTCCTATATATGGGAAAACGGCACCCAAACCGTGCAGGCCGGAAACTGGCCGGCTCCATTTGGGATTACTTTTGTAGCCGATACCTTCTCGGCTACTTTGGTGCTGTTAACTGCAATTTCCGGTTTAGCTGTTTCCAGTTTTTCATCTGCCTCAATTGTAGTTGCCAGACTCAAATTTGGATATTTCCCGATTTTTCATTTCCTTTTACTTGGGCTTAATGGCGCTTTTTTAACCGGGGATATTTTTAATCTTTATGTGTGGTTTGAAATAATCCTTATCAGCTCCTTTGTTTTAATAACCCTGGGAGGCGAAAAAGCCCAGCTGGAAGGAGCCGTTAAGTATTTTACCCTGAATATCCTTGGATCCATGATTTTTCTTACTGCCATCGCCGTACTCTATGGTTTGACAGGTTCTCTTAACATGGCCGATCTTTCCCTTAAAGTTGCACTAATTGAGAACCGAGGATTGGTTGATATTACAGCGATATTCTTTTTAATAGGATTTGGAATTAAAGCAGCAGTGTTTCCACTCTATTTTTGGCTTCCCGATTCCTACCATACCCCGCCTTCTGCAGTTTCTGCAATATTTGGGGGATTGTTGACAAAAGTGGGAGTCTATGCCATGATCAGGGTATTTACATTAATTTTTGTCGCTGATCAATTTCTGATAAATACTATTTTAATAATTGCTTTTTTAACCCTTATTACCGGAGGTCTGGGCGCACTGGTACAAAATAACCTTCGCAAGGTGTTTTCATACCTTATTATTTGCCATATTGGCTATATGATTGCCGGTCTGGGATTATATACCCAGGTTGCTATTGCAGGGGCAATTTTTTATTTGATTCACGATATTGTTATAAAGACCAATTTATTTATGATAAGCGGTTTAATTTATAGAATAAAAGGGACCAATAGCATTCGATCCATGGGTGGGTTATATGCAGATAGCCCAAAAATCAGTTTTTTAATTGCTATTGCATTGTTCTCCTTGGTAGGAATTCCGCCGCTTTCAGGATTTTGGCCAAAAATATCGCTGCTTTCAGCGAGTTTTTCAGTCGAAAATTGGTGGATTGTAGGCGCAATTCTCTTTGCAAGTTTCATAACTTTAATCATTATCGCAAAAATATGGGCCAATGTGTTTTGGAAGAACAAAGTTGAATTGCCTAAAAGATTAAATTTCAGGTATTTTCATAAATTGACAACGGTCAAAAGGTACCAAATGATCGGGCCAATTGTATTTTTAACGCTGGTATCTTTGTATATAGGTTTTGGGGCTGAACATATTCAACAGGTTTCCACAAGGGTTGCAGAGGAATTGTTAAATAATCAACAATACATTGATGCTGTATTAAAATAATAACCAAGACTTGAACTGATGAAAAACAGGTATTTATCAAATATTCTCCTGACCTTTATTTGGGTTGCCCTTACGGGAAATTTTGAATTTGCAAATTACTTTTTTGGTTTTCTTCTGAGTTTCTTCATGTTGTGGCTCATCACAACTGGAACTGGGAACGCAAAATATTTTAGGATCTTTCCCAAGATAATAACTTTTTTCTTTTTCTTTTTATATGAACTGGTAAAAGCAAATTTGCAGGTGGCTTATGAAGTCATGACACCAAATTACAACATGACTCCGGGTATTGTAATGGTACCGCTGGATGTAAAATCAAATTTGGAAATAACTTTTTTGGCAAATCTTATTTCCCTTACTCCCGGCACCCTAAGCCTTGATGTATCTGATGATAAGAAGGTTTTATACGTTCATTCTATGTATATTACCAGCAAGGAAAGTTTTATACGAAGCATAAAAAACGGATTCGAAAAACGCATTTTGGAAATTTTAAGATGACATTATACGACTTTTTATATTACATTATACTCCCGATTTTATCGATCTCAGTACTTTTGATCGTTATCAGGTTTATAAAAGGACCCAGCATTGTTGACCGGGTGATCGCGCTGGATCTCATAATTACCACGGGGATTGGTATTATTTCAGTTTACAGTATTATTACCAATCAGCCTACCTTTTTGGATATCGCCATGATTTTGGCGCTTATCGCATTTTTAAGCACCGTGGCATTTTCGTACTACTTGGAAAAGAGAAACAAATGATGATGGATATTATTATTGGCTTATTGGCTTCTTTCGGGGCAATCTTCGTTTTTCTGGCGGCCGTAGGGGTGCTCAGAATGCCTGACACCTATTTGCGTATCTCTGTAACAACGAAAGCTGCTACTTTGGGCATTGGATTATTGCTAGTTGCAGCCGCAGTATTTTTTAAAGACCTGTCCATTGCAACTAAAGTTCTGGCGATCATACTTTTTATATTGCTTACGGCTCCGGTAAGTGCACACCTTATAGGGCGAGCTTCATATTTTTCAGGCGTAAAACTTTGGAAAGGTTCGGTTTTGGATGATTTGGAGGGAAAATATGACAAATTCTCCCACAAGCTAAAAAGTGAAATGAAAGAAAATTCGGAAAAAAAGACTGATCAAATCGGGGAGGATTAATTTTCTTTACTTTCAGTGGAATTCCTCCTTTTCATTAATTTAACTTCAAAAAAATTAAATACAAAATTGATAATAATTACCAAAAAGGTAATAACGACAAGTTTCTCATACATTCCAAATGCTGCCATACAACCAGCACCCGCACTGCACCAGATCGTTGCCGCCGTAGTCAATCCCTCTACTTTTGTGCCCTGGTGAAGAATGGTCCCGGCACCTATAAAACCAATTCCCGTAACTACCTGTCCTAAAACCCTGGTGACATCTACATTTTGCTCTCCTCTGAATTCAATGGAGATCAGGATAAAAATACTGGCACCTAAAGAAACAAGGGCATTGGTTTTTAAACCTGCGCTTTTCCCCTTGTATTCCCGTTCTGCACCTATTAAAAGTCCTGCGATCACTGCAAGGCTAACTTTTAAAACAAATTCTGCAAGTTCCATATTTATAAGTTTTCTGAAAGTTGTAATTTTACCCAATGCAAAATTTTCCATTAAATTTAACGAAAAGCCTTGACATAAGAAAGCAGCAAAATGCATTTCGAATATTAGGTACAAATAAAAACCTGGTGGATTTTTCCTCCAATGATTATCTGGGATTTTCAAGTTTAAAACAGATTTATAATTCAGCAGAAAAGGTCCTGGCAGAATATAAGCTTTTTAATTCCGGATCTACAGGTTCCAGGTTGCTTTCGGGAAACCATGGGTTATTTTCTCCTGCGGAAGATTTTATAGCCAATTTTCATTGTGCAGAATCTGCTCTGATATTCAATTCGGGCTATGATGCCAATATTGGTTTTTTCTCTAGTGTGCCGCAACGCGGCGATCTTATTTTGTATGATGAATTGGTGCACGCCTCCATTCGCGATGGGATTTCCATGGGCCCGGCCAAAGCCTATAAATTTAAACACAATAATATTGCAGATTTGGTCGGGCATATCCAGCGAAGCCGAAATATAAACAGGGATTCCGAAATTTACATTGTCACTGAATCGGTTTTTTCAATGGATGGAAATATTCCCGATTTAAAAGCATTGGTGGAGTTATCCGAAAAACAGCACTGTTTTTTGGTGATAGATGAAGCTCACGCTACTGGCGTTTTTGGTTTGGAAGGAGCAGGCCTAGTGCAGGAAATGGGACTTCAGGATCAGGTTTTCGCGAGGATTATCACTTTTGGAAAAGCTCTGGGCTGCCATGGAGCTGCAATTTTAGGCAATACCACTTTAAGAGAATACCTGATTAATTTCGCACGAAGTTTTATTTATACCACTGCCCTGCCACCGCATAGTGTAGCTACTATTCTGGCAACTTATCAATATCTAAAAAATAAACCCGGGCTTGTTGAAAGATCTGAATTAAATAGCCTCAAACAAAATATTGACTTTTTTAAAGCTGAAATTATTGCAAATAAACTTCAAATGTTTTTTATCGAAAGCAATTCAGCAGTTCAATCCTGTGTAATCCCGGGAAATGAAAGGGTGAAAAATGCTGCCGTCTTCCTTGAATCTGAGGGTTATTACGTAAAACCCATTTTACCTCCAACAGTTCCAGCAGGAAAAGAGCGCCTGAGATTTTGCCTACACAGTTTTAATTCCCGGAAGGAAATTTCAGGGGTATTAAAAATCCTGGTCAAATTTATCAATTGATTTGGCTCTATTAATAATTGTGTTTACTAAATTAGTTTCTTGTTTTGGGATTTAAGTTGAAGATGTTAGGAATCTTTTATAGGGGCAATAGTATTTAACCCTCCGGAGGAATAAAGGTTCAATAGTTTTAAAACAAAATGCACGAATAAAAATATGTCTAATTTTGTAACAATAATTTAATATGGGTGCATTAGGAGCTATTTTTAATTCACCAAGAAGAGAGCATAATTGACACTACTTTAAAAATAATATTTCAATCTTATGAACACATATTTTATCACAGGAATTGGAACAGATGTGGGGAAGACCATTGTCTCTGCAATTATCACCGAAGCCCTGGAAGCAGATTACTGGAAACCAATTCAGGCGGGAGAATTAAGATATAGCGACACCTATAAAGTAAAAAACCTGGTCTCTAATAAAAAAAGCGTATTTCATGCTAACGGTATTGCGCTCAAATCCGCAATGAGTCCTCATGCCGCGGCAGAAATTGATGGAGTTAAAATCACTTCGGTAAAAATTAAAAGGCCAAAAACCGCTAATGATCTGGTTATTGAAGGTGCCGGTGGACTTTTAGTTCCAATCAATTCCGAAGAAACAATTGCTGGTCTGATAAAACCTGCAGACAGGATAATTGTTGTTTCCAGGCACTATTTGGGAAGTATAAATCACAGCCTGTTAACTTTGGAAGCCTTAAAGAATCGCGGGTTGGATATCTTCGGAATTATCTTTAATGGTGAAAAAAATGAGTATTCCGAAAGTGTCATCTTAGAAATGACCGGGGTTACGTGTATTGGCAGAATTGGTGAAGAACCGTATTTTGATAAAAATGTGGTCAGGGAATATGCGGAAAGATTTATAAATAAATTTGCTTAGGCTACAAGGTCTTGTTTCTTTTAAAAACTTATTATGTCCAATAAAATAAAAAACACTAAAAATTTCTCCTTTTCAGTCAATGCAGATAACCATAGGGATTCTTTGACACAACGCGATCAGAAACACATTTGGCACCCATTGACCCAACATAAATTATCCCCGGAGATTCTGCCAATTGTAATGGCAAAAGGAGCAATTTTATACGATGAGGACGGCAAGGGGTATATAGACGGGATCGCTTCCTGGTATACCTGTATGTATGGGCATTGCAATGAATTTATCACGAAAAAAGTCACTGCCCAAATGCAGCAGTTGGATCAGGTTGTTTTCAGTGGGTTCACCCACCTTCCTGCAATTAAATTAGCTGAAGCTTTAATTGAGATTTTACCTGAAAACCAGCGAAAATTATTTTTTAGCGATAATGGCTCTACCGCGACCGAGATAGGGATAAAGATGGCCTTGCAATACCATCATAACCTTGGACATGACCGCAGGGTGATGCTCGCTTTTGAAGAAGGCTTTCACGGGGATACTTTTGGTGCGATGTCAGTTTCGGGATTGTCGGTTTATAACGGTGCTTTTGAAGATCACTTCATAGAAGTTGTCAGGATTCCGACTCCCATGGGCAAAAATAATTCAGAAGTGCTTCAGCAGCTGAGGGGATTAATTGCAGAACACAGGATCGCAGGATTTATTTATGAACCTCTAGTACAAGGTGCTGCAGGAATGAAAATGCACGATGCCACAGGCTTAAATGAGATCCTGAAAACTTGCAGGCAACACGAAATTATTTGTGTGGCAGATGAGGTCATGACTGGTTTTGGAAAAACGGGGAGGAACTTCGCCTCGGAATATATGAACACCTTTCCGGATATTATCTGTATGTCTAAGGCCTTGACGGCAGGGCTTTTGCCGATGGCGGTAACTTCCTGCAGCCAGAATATTTTCAATGCCTTTTATTCAGACGAACTCTCAAAAGGTTTGTTTCACGGCCATACGTATACCGCAAATCCGTTAGCATGCACGGCAGCCCTAGCTGGAATTGAATTATTGAATTCAGAAAAAATTCAAAAGAACCTTGTCCGTATCACCAATTCTCTCAAGGAATTTAATAACCGGATCAAAGCTCATCCAAAAGTCACAAATACGCGTCAGCTGGGAGTGATTTACGCCTTCGATCTAGTTGTTAAAATGGAACGCTACGGGGAAGTTCGCAATCAGTTGTTTAAACATTTTATGGATTCCGGGGTGTTCCTGCGTCCTCTTGGAAATACAATCTATATTTTAGCACCTTTTATTATTTCTGATGCAGAACTTGAAAAAATTTATTTGAGTATCGAATCGGCTTTGGAGAGGTTTTAGGGTTGCTTGTTAACTTTGGTAAAATTTTATTCGAAACCTAACTTTTTTAAAATTCAATGTGGAAATTTCATACATTAGGATATTAATTTCTGAAACTTATGATGCATCCAGATACGGAAATTCGGTTTATTTGCGAAGAAATTGGGTATGGAGTGGTGGCAATTAAAAAAATTCCAAAAGGCACCATTACCTGGGTTCAGGACGAGCTGGACCAGATCTATACCCCGAAGCAGGTATGTAAGATGGGAAAATTATCCCAACAAATGATCGATAAATATTCTTTTAGGAACAATAGGGGAAATTTTGTCCTATGTTGGGACCTTGCCAAATATGTAAATCACAGTTTTAAGTCTAATTGTATTTCTTCTGCATACGATTTTGAAATTGCGGTGCGTGACATACTTCCCGGGGAGGAACTCACCGATGATTACGGTTATTTGAATATACCCGAAGCCTTTAAGGCTAAGGATGAAGGCGCCGTTCGCACCACTGTTTATCCCGATGATCTGTTGCATTTTCACAAGGACTGGGATTCAGGTCTTGAAGAGGCATTTTTCCATTTTGATAAAGTGAGACAACCTCTGCAGGATTTAATTTCGGCTGAAATTCAGAATAAATTAAGATTGATTTTGAAAGGCCAGGAGAAAATGGATTCTATTTTGAATTTGTATTTTGATGAAGGGAAATAAATTTAGCTTCCAGCCCAACTTTTTCAGGGTTTCAAACCTTGAAAAAGTCCTTGCAGTTGAATTTGGACAGGATGGAGTTTAAAAAAATATTTAAATTTTCCAAAGTTATTAATTTTATGACTTAAAATTTAGTCAAAGACTTATTAGGACTTATTTTTGCGGAAATATCATCTCTTTTGAAAACACCAGTATATATCAATTCCATCGCTTCGGTTTCTCCTTTGGGGAAGACCTCAGAAGAGATTTGGAAGAATTATAAAAATCACAAACATTTTATAAAAAAACACAATTTCAGCGGAACTGAAGCTTTTGCGGCTTTTCTACCGATGGATTTAAAAGAGGAATTAAATGAACTCCGCAGTACTTCTGCGCATTTTAAGAATTTAGATGAATCGGTTTTGTTTTCAATATATGTCGCCAGGGCAGCCGTAAAAAAGGCCGGATGGGGAAAAGGAGAAAAAATTGGTATCAATATCGGTAGTTCCCGGGGAGCTACACAACTTTTTGAAAAATATTATCAATCTTTTTTAGAGTCTGATAAAGCTGAAATTTTGGCATCACCTACTACAACATTGGGAAATATTTCTTCCTGGGTTGCTCAGGATCTGCAAAGCAGTGGTCCGGAAATTTCGCACAGTGTAACTTGTTCGACAGGGCTGCATGCAGTATTGAACGCGGTTGCCTGGTTAAAAGCGGAAATGGCCGATAAATTTTTGGTTGGTGGGAGTGAAGCGTCTTTAACCCCCTTTACCATCGCCCAAATGAAAGCGATGAAAATTTATGCTTCTGAAGATTCTAATTATCCTTGTCGTGCATTGGATATGGTCAAAACCCAGAATTCCATGGTTTTGGGGGAAGGTGCCGGTGTGCTGTGTTTGTCTAAAAGTCCTGGGAATAGCATCGTCCAGATTGGCGGGGTTGGCTATGCAACCGAAAAACTCATACATTCGGTTTCCATTTCCGCGAATGGGAAATGTTTTCAAAATTCCATGAAAATGGCTCTTGGTGATACGAATATAGAAGAAATTGACGCAGTGGTAATGCACGCTCCAGGAACCATAAAAGGAGATAAAGCCGAAGTAATTGCGATAAAGGAACTTTTTGGCGATAAGATTCCTGCAATGACCTCAAATAAATGGAAGGTAGGACATACCTTCGGGGCATCTGGAATTTTAAGTTTGGAATTGGCCCTTTTGATGCTGGAACATCAGGAATTTATACCTGTACCCTTTTCTAAGATCAGTACAGTTCCCAGAAAACTGAGAAATGTTCTTGTAAATGCGGTAGGTTTTGGAGGAAATGCAGTATCAATACTATTGAGCAAAATTTAATTATAACTCAAGTATAATCCGGAAGATTTTGCTTAAATAAAAAATATTTAAATCAAACATTCAGAAATGCTCAGTTTTAGCTATTTTTGGGATCAAATCACTTTTTCATGAATACAAGACACAATTGGACCAAAGAGGAAATTCTCACAATTTACAATAAACCTTTAATGGAATTGCTTTACGAAGCGGCCACGGTTCACCGGGAAAACCACGATCCGAATACAGTTCAGGTTTCAACCCTGATATCCATTAAGACTGGGGGCTGTTCTGAGGATTGCGGCTATTGCCCACAGGCAACGCGTTATCACACTGATATTGAAGGCAACGACCTGATGAGCGTAAACCAGGTGAAAGCCCAGGCATTACGAGCAAAAGAGTCAGGAAGCTCCAGGGTTTGTATGGGTGCTGCCTGGAGAAACGTGAAAGACGGCGAAGAGTTTGATTCTGTTTTGGAAATGGTTCGCTCTATTAACAAACTGGAGATGGAAGTGTGCTGTACCTTGGGCATGATCACAGAGAATCAGGCAAAACGGTTGGCAGAAGCCGGATTGTACGCCTATAATCACAACCTGGATTCTTCAGAAGAATATTATAAGGAAGTAATTTCCACCCGTGGTTACCAGGACAGGCTGGATACGATAGAAAATGTTCGAAAAACCAATGTAACGGTTTGTAGCGGAGGAATTATTGGAATGGGTGAAGGTTTAGATGACCGGGCTGGAATGCTGGTAGCATTGTCTACATTGTGCCCTCAGCCGGAATCTACTCCGATCAACGCGTTGGTGCCGATAGAAGGAACTCCTCTGGAAGAGCAGAAACCGGTTTCCATATGGGAAATGGTAAGAATGGTTGCCACAACCCGGATTGTAATGCCGGAAACCCAGGTACGGCTTTCGGCAGGAAGGATGCAAATGAGCAGGGAAGGGCAGGCCATGTGCTTTTTTGCCGGGGCGAATTCCATTTTTGCGGGGGATAAATTGCTCACCACTCCCAATCCCGATGTAAATGAAGATATGGAGATGTTTCAGGCTTTGGGATTACAACCACAAAAAGCCTTCGAGAAAAAATCCCAATCGGAAAGTGTTTCTGCGGAAGATTCCAAATACCAGAATTTAGGTGAAAAACCTAAATGGACAAGACCAGGGCATAAGATTGAAAGGAATATCGAGGCGCAAAAGCTTGCCAAGATCAAATTTGATAACCTTAATAAATCGGATTTATAGTGAAACTGGATCTGCAGTCCATTCCAATGGTAAAGGGAATTTCAAAAGAAAAATTTTTGAAAGAATATTTTATTCCCCAAATACCGGTGGTTATGGAAGAGCTCACCTTAGATTGGCCTGCCAGGGAAAAGTGGAATTTTGAATATTTTCGGGAAAAGGTGGGGGAGGTCATAGTACCAATCTATGACGGAAAACCCGCAAAAGGTCACCAAAGTTCTCACGGACCGGTTATGAAGATAAGAATGAAGGATTATATCGATATTCTTAAAAAAGGTCCAACCGATTTACGGATGTTCTTTTTTAATCTTTTAAAAAATTGTCCGGAACTACTCCATGATTTCAAATATCCTGATCTGGGCGTGAGATTCTTTAAAAAACTCCCTGTGTTGTTTGTAGGGGGCGAAGGAGCAAAAGTGGTGATGCATTACGATATGGATTTGGCCAATAATTTTCATTTTAATTTTGCTGGGGAGAAAAAAGTAATCATTTATTCTCCATCCCAAACAAAACATTTGTATAAGGTGCCTTATTCCATAGTAAGCATGGAACAAATTGATATGGAGCATCCGGATTTTGAGCATTATCCGGCGCTTTTAAAAGCAAAAGGCTATAAAGTTACTTTAAAACACGGTGACGCCCTTTTTATTCCCAGCAAATGGTGGCATTTTATAAAATATGAAACCCCTTGTTTATCCCTGACCTTGCGCTCCTTGCCAACCACTCCCAAAAAGATTTTGGAAGTGTTGCGCAGTATAATTATATTTCGGAATTATGACAATATGATGCGGAAAATTAAAGGGCAGAAATGGATAGATCACAAAAATAAACAGGCAATAAAAAACACGCATAAATTGAGTGGAATCAAACAATAAGATCATTGCTTAAATCATAGACCAGTTGAGGCTCATAACCTTTTTGCAACAAATAACTGATCAGTTTCTTTCTTCGCATTATAGGATTGCCCTCATTTATTAGGTTCAGTTTTTTTTCTGCCAGTTCTTTAAGCGAGCTTAAATAAATTTCCTCATCAATTTCGGTAAAGGCAAGTTTAATTATGGGAGCCGAAATTTCCCGGATCTTAAGTTCCCTTTCGATCTTTTTTCGTCCCCATTTTTTTATTCTGAATTTCCCACTTACAAAACTCCTTGCAAAGCGTTCTTCGTTTAAAAAACCTTCGCGCATCAACTTCGTGATAATCTGTTCGCAAGCTAACGGGATCATCCGTAATTCCTTTAGCTTTTCTTCCACTTCTTTATGGGAACGATCCCGGTATGCGCAAAATTGCAACAGTTTTAGAGTGGCTTCTTTTACGGTATAGGATTTTTGAGACGGATAGGGCTTCATAGAGACGTTAAAGATAATTATTAAAAATACAGGATTTAAAAAATAGAAAAAAGAACATTGAGTAGGATATTTTTAATTCATAAGTCAATTCTCACAACTCCCATCCTAATTTTCAAAAAAAAACACCTCCCAATTTAATGTGAGGCGTTTGGTCATCATCAATTTTTTTTAGGCTTGTCTTTTATGGATTGGCTTACAAAAGTTTACATCACGAATTTAGAACTGATGGATTCATTGTTGTGGACCCTTTTCATAACATCCGCAAACAATTCTGCACAGCTTATCACCCTTATTTTTTTACTTTCTTTTTTGAGTGGGATGGAATCCGTTACGATCAATTCAAGCAATTGTGAATTTTCGATTCGATCATAAGCTTCCCCGGAAAGGACAGGATGAGTGCAAATCGCTCTCACGCTAATTGCTCCTCTTTCCATCATCAAATCCGCTGCTTTGGCGAGGGTTCCCGCTGTATCGACCATGTCATCTACGAGTACTACATTTTTCCCTGTTACATCCCCTATAAGTTCCATGTGAGAGATGATATTGGCCTTGGCGCGTTGTTTATAGCAAATTACCACATCGCTTTCTAAAGCTTTGGAATAGGCATAAGCCCGTTTAGATCCGCCCATATCGGGGGAAGCAATGGTAAGGTTTTCCAGGTTTAGGCTTTTCAGGTAAGGTAAAAATACGGTGGAGGCAAAAAGATGATCTACCGGTTTTTCGAAAAATCCCTGAATTTGATCGGCGTGTAGATCCATTGTAATAATGCGGGTAGCACCTGCGGTTTCCAAGATACTAGCCACCATCTTTGCAGCGATCGGCACCCGGGGTTTATCTTTTCGATCCTGACGTGCCCAGCCGTAATAAGGCATTACTGCCGTGATATGGCGTGCGGATGCCCTTTTTGCAGCATCCAGCATCAGGAGTAATTCCATCAGGTGATCGGCCCCGGGATTAGTAGAACCAATAATAAATACACGAGCTCCGCGCACAGACTCTTCAAATGAAGGCTGAAATTCCCCATCGCTGTAGTGGCTTGTTATTACGTTTCCCAGGGGGATTCCGTAAGCTTGTGCAATTTTCTCTGCCAAAACCAGGCTTTGAGTGCAGGGAAAAATCATGGCTTGGTTAATTGAATCGGGCATGTTGAGTTGTGTTTTGAGGGTTATTACTGTAACTTAAATGTATTTCTCTGCAAATTTATCAATTAATTCCTTTCCATCTGTCCTATAGGAGGACTACTTCCTATTAAAAATTAAAAGTCTTTAATTGAGGGAGTTTGAGCGGGA
>JBGSWA010000164.1:0-12741 GCA_041752645.1 Gillisia sp.
ACAGCAAAGTGGTTGGCACCGACGAAACTGGCGTGAAGGTTAATACGGCTAAGCATTGGTTCTGGACCTGGCAAACCCCCTTGTTTACCTATATCGCCCATTCCAATAATAGGGGGAGCAAGACCATTGACAGGGAATTCCTGAATGGATTTCCAAAAAGCACTTTGCGCCACGATGGGTGGAGGGCTCAGATAAAAACCCCCTCCAAAGGCCACCAAACTTGTCTGGCGCATTTGCAGCGTATCTTAAACTACCTTAATCAATTAGACCCCAAACAAGCGTGTGGCATTAATTTCATAAAGTTGTTATACGACTCCGAGAAACCTACAGACTGATGATTACAAATCTTTTTCAGGCTTCAAGTAGGTAATGGAATTTACTACCAGGGAATCGAAGAGTTTCTTATCTTGTTCAAAGACAATCCACCCTGTTTCTTTAGATTTGGAAGGTAGGTAGTCTATCACCATAACCGCATTACCCGCAACTTTCCCCTCCTGATACAATTCAAATTGAATATTGATAGCTTGAGCAGATTCTTCTCCCGTATTTTGTATCATTATTTCATAGGAATTTTTATCATTTATAAAAGCCGGGGATACAGCAACTTCTATCGTTGGAGGTAAATGTTGCTTCTTTGTCATTTGCAAGGATAAATACCCAAAGAGAAAAACTAAAATTAAAAGTCCAGCGATAAATGTACTTCGTTCGAGATAGTTGATTTTTTTATCTGTTTTTAACATATTTGCTATTGATTATCTATTAATAGTCGTCCAGCAGAGGCACCAATTGCCGCAGGAATGGAGAGAACTACCATTTGAGCTACAATTATATAAAAACTAAAACCGTCTGTTCGCCCAAAGATCCAAAGTAAAATAAATCCCATGACTAATGCTACAGTATAATTAATGGTTACATGTAGGATAACTTGCTTTATTCCAGCCTCTGTTGTCCCCGAACCTTTAAAATCACTAAAAAACAGAACTATAGCACTCGCAACCAAGGCTGTAACCATCATTAATAATAGATGAGGAATTTCACTAACGATAGCTATTTGCAATATTTCTTCCGTGGGTGCTACTGAGGATGAAATAAGAACTGCGCCACAGATGGAAAGAATCACCATCTCCAGAAATTTATCCCCTTTTTTATTTTTTTCTTTTCCGCTATTTCTTTTATCATTTTGTCCCATTTGAGCAGTTCCTACAGAAACCCCTATAGCTACCATCATTGTTTCTACGATTACCTTTCCCACAATTTCATCAAATGACATTGATAAATTAATCTTATTAATAAGTAATAAGAAAAAAAATGTTACTAGAAATCCCAGAGTAATTTCTTCTACAGAATCATGCAGTATATCCTTAAATGATGAGTCCGTTCTCAACCCCGCATATCGATTGTACCCTAATAATAGAAGAAATGTAAAAATAATGAATGCCACCAATTTTTCAGGAGAAGCAATAAACCCGGTCCACCACATTTCCATGGTATAAAGCAGCGGTAAACTGAAAAGAAGACCGCCCATGATACCTCTTCCATATTCTTTGATCGTTTCAAACGGTGCTCTCATTTTCCATACGATTATGAACCTAAGATAGTAAGATTAAAAGATTATTAATCTCTTATCTATTTTAGAATTATTTTTATCCGCCTAATTTTTGGATTCAAATTAATTATTTAAAAAAGGAAATTCTCTGGAAAAGATAGATGAAGCCGATGTTTCCCCGGATAAAGCGAATAAGAGATATAGGGAATATAAAGAGGAGGAAGTGGGCGCGGAATAAAAATTCAGAAAGCTTTATAAATCGTTAACATTTTTTTTATCATCCCACAAGGTATATTTACCTTAAAACCTCAAAATTTCATGTAGAATGGACAAGCCAGAAAAATTTCCGGAACAAGCTCAATCCCAGCCGGGAGATGAGTATAAAATGGATCCTGAACCTGAAATAATAAGGAATAATTATAAAGGGAGCGACAAACTTAAGGGAAAGACCGCGCTAATTACGGGCGGGGATAGCGGAATTGGTAGAAGTGTTGCTGTTCACTTTGCAAGGGAAGGAGCAGATATCGCAATTGTTTATTTGAAGGAAGATAAAGATGCTGAAAAAACAAAAGATCTGGTAGCAGCCGAAGGCCGAAAATGTCTCGTTATAGAAGGAGATCTTAAAGAAGAGGAATTTTGTCGGTCCATTATTAAAAAATCTATACAGGAATATGGCAATTTAAATATTCTCGTAAATAATGCGGCAGTGCAGTTTTCTAAAGATTCCTTAGAGGAAATAAGCGTGGAACAACTACAGGAAACCTTTAATACCAATATTTTGCCTTATTTCTATTTGACCAAGGAGGCTTTGAAATATTTAAAGCAAGGGGATGTTATTATCAATACCACCTCCGTAACGGCCTATCGCGGGAGTACCCATCTGCTGGATTATTCCAGTACCAAAGGTGCCATTGTAAGCTTTACGCGGTCGCTCTCAAAAATGTTGTCCAAAAGGAAAATCCGGGTGAATGCTGTTGCACCGGGACCAATATGGACCCCACTGATTCCTGCTAGTTTTGATAAGCTAAGTGATTTTGGGCAGGATACGCCAATGGGTCGGGCCGGCCAGCCCAGTGAGGTAGGTCCTGCATATGTTTTTTTGGCCTGCCAGGACAGCAGTTATATTACCGGGCAGGTAATTCATGTGAATGGAGGAGAAGTGGTAGGAGGCTAATTTGAATTGTTAACCAGGCTCCATTTTTACAACTTTCTAAAATATAACTAAAAAAACAACACAAAGGCAGCTCCAGCCCTCCGGTGGAAAAGAGGCTCAGTTCTTTGGAACACTGCACTGATTGTGCGCTGCGCGCCACTAATCCGTGCAGTGTTAGGAATTCTTGTTCCGAAAAAGCGCTGCCGGTTATTTAACTGCAATTGCACTAATTTCGACCTGCACGAATTTAGGCAAATTAGAAACTTCTACCGTTTCCCTGGCAGGCGCGGTATCGGCGTTGAAATAATTGCCGTAAACCTGGTTTATTATTCCGAAATTATTCATATCACTTATGAAAATTGAGGTTTTTACCACATTTTCAAAATTCATTCCCGCCTGGGTTAAAATTGCCTTCAGGTTTTCCATCACCAGGGTTGTTTCTTCTTCCAAGTTTTTGGTTTCTAACTCCCCGGTTTTTGGATTTATGGCGATTTGCCCTGAGATAAAAAGCATATTTCCGCTTAAAACTGCCTGGTTGTAGGGCCCTATTGGGGCCGGGGCATTGCTTGTTTTAATTATTTTTTTCATATGTTGGTTCTTATTGTTTTTCATGGGTCTTATGTAATTCGCAGATCTTTATCGGGGGTTTGCACCCGAGTTTGGTAATGCTCATTTTATATGTTGATTCTTATTGTTTTTCATGGGGTATATGTAATTCGCAGATTTTTATCGGGGGTTTGCATCCGAGTTTCGTTAGGCTCATTTCATATATATATATACTTGTTAATTCGAAGGTTCGTCAGGTAGGCATTCTTATTTCTCGCCCCTGTTTCCTAAGGCTGGTTTTTTACTCTGGTTGCTTACTTCCAGCATCTTATAAGACTCTCTCTATAGTTGTCTGTCCGGCTCGAGGCGTTTGTCGTATTTAATATCGCTAAGGATCGAGGATTTAATTCCTATAAAGAAATACCAGGAAGCGCGAGGACTAAAGGGCACCCAGTTAAAACTCAGTCTCCAGCTGTCCAGATCCCGTTGAAACCTCAATTGGGTATAGGTGAAACCCTTGGCCTTTATGTCAAATCCTGAGGAGGTACCTACCACCCATTTTGGGGAAAGTTCAATATCTCCGGAAAACATAATAGAATGGGAGGTAATCTCACTTTGCCTGGCGGAATTATTATAGGTCATGGTATAGGCCAAGCGGAGATCCCAGGGGATTTTATACTTATACCATTGGTTATCGGATTTTTTGTCCTTATCAAAAACATCTTCCCCCTCCTCCTGGAAATTCCCGTCCAGATCTGTCGATTTCCCAAAAAGGTCATCGGGCCGGCCTCCGTTGCGAAAGGTTTCATTCTCCAGTTTATCGGTACTCTCCTCCTCGCCTTCTTCAAAGTCCTTGCTGGAAAAGGAATACCCGAAACTCATATTGGCCGAGGTCAGCCTGAACAGGCTTCCGCCATTGTCCATATTCAATTTATCAATACGCCTGTTATTGTTGTCCAGGGCATAAATATCGAGGTTGGCCGACAGATTTACATCCAGTTTGCTTTCAATGATGGGGATGCTTCCACGTAAGGAGATAGGTGCCAATCGCAAGGAGTCTCCTGCAAGATTATAAGAGGTACTCGCGCTGAAGTTGTTTAAAAGTTTGATGGTTTTTGGTTCGGTGGCGGTACTGTCTTTGTCTCTTACCTTGGCCTCCAGGGTATTGCTGATGGAGAGCCCGATAGAGCTTCCAAACAATCTTCCCGGAGCACCAAACAAACTACCCTGGAACCTGGAGTAATCCACAAATTCATTGAGGCTGGGGTCAAGCTCATTCTCGATCTCATATTGATCGTAATACTGGTCAAAACCAGGATTGATATTATAACTGATCGAGGGTCTCATCACATGTCTGATGGCCTGGATTTTCTTGTCCTTTCCAAGGTTGACCAGCCCGTAAACGGTCGTTCCCACACTGGTACTAAAATTATAGGTGCGGTAGGAGTCAAATCCATTGATGGTGTCAATCACTACCTGCCTGGCATTTTGGTCAAAAGACCGGTCAAAGGTTTTAAAAACCCAATTTTCCTGGTAATTCGCACTGGAACTAACACTTAAAAATTTAAATAATTTAAAGTTTGTGGAGAGGGGAATAGTGTGTTGGGCTCCAAAATTGGCATCCTGGAACATTTCAGGTTTAAAAAACAGCGAATCGGTAGTATTGATCCTGTTTTCTCCTCTAAAGTTATATTGAAGGTTGATATTTTGAATCAGTCCCTTTTTTGCGCCGAGTTTAGGGGCAAGCGGATAAATCCTGGAGACACTTGCCTGCACGGTAGGCAGGGTCATATTTATTTCCTTGGTATTGGTGTTTTGAGAATGGGTAGCAACCACATTGAGATTTACCTGTGGCTCCCCCTGGAAGGTCTTGGAATATGAGACCGAGGAACTCAGGGAATTATTGAGGAAATTTGCAGAATTGGCCTGATTGACAGAGGCCTGATAGTATTCACTGCTTCCGAGATTCACGGATGCCGAAAATCTTGAATTTGGATTTGCCTTGGCATCCTGGGAATGTGTCCATTGAAGGTTATATACAGAACGTTGGGAGAAATCCGGGAAGCCTCGTTCACTCTCAAGAAGGTTTTCATACCTGACATTGACATTTCCCCGAAAACGGTACTTAAGGGCATAATTTGATTCCACGCGCAACCCATAACTCCCGTTGGTATAATAATCTCCTAAGGTCAATAGATCTGCATAATCACTAAGTGCAAAGTAATAGCCCCCGTTTTGCAGAAAATAGCCCCTTCGGTTTGTTTGCCCGAAAGAGGGGATTATAAAACCGGAGGTTTGTTCTTCAGTAAGGGGAAAATACCCAAAGGGCAGGCCCAGGGGGGTGGGCACATCGACAATGAACATATTGACCAGGCCGGTGACAATTTTTTTCTTGGGAACAAATTTAATCTTCCTGGCATAAAAATAATAATCGGGATCATCCGCATTTTCAGAGGTGGTAAACCGCACATTTTTCATAAAATATACCGAATCGTTTTCACGCTTGGTAACCTCCCCCAATACTTTAAATCCCCCTTCTTCGGTTCTGGAATTATAAATCAGGGCTCTTTTGGAATCGAAATTAAAGCGGATCGAATCCGGCTCAATGGTATTGTCTGCCTGGGTGAATATGGGGCGCTGCGAATAGGCGCCTGCAGAATCCGGGATTCCGTAGGCATAGACTTCATTTTTCTCATTGTCCAAAACGATCAATCCTGCGGTGATTACCAAATCCTCGTAGGTAATTTGTGCCTGATCAAAAAGGTACATCCGATTTTCCTTTCGGCTCATCCTCATATAATCCTCTGCCTTATAGGTGATCACATCGGATAAAAGGGGCGTTTTGGCTTTTACGGAATCGATATTTACGCTGTCCTGAGCCACTATTTTGATGATGCTGTCCCTCTGCATAATTCTGGCAGCAGGGGTGAGCGAATCTGCAACCCCTACAATACTGTCCCTATCAGCTTCAATCATGGTTTCCCCGGCAGGTTTAGTTTCCTGGGCCAAAGAAAATCCAGGGGCCAACAGCAAGATAGCACAAAAAAAAAGTATATAAATTGAGTTTGTCCGCAATGCTATAAGTGGTATTTTTGTCAAGAATGGCTTGCTTATTGAATAGTCAAAATTACATATATTTTTTTAGCTTCCTTTTGGGATTCGAAAAAAATAAACCAATAAAATAATTGTCCTAATATATCGTTAAATTATTTATGAAAACATCCCTCCTCAAACTATTCGTATTAGCAGTTACCGGATTTGTATTAATAGGCTCAACTCCTTTAGAGCCAGAACCAATTAGATCTAAATTTATAGTGGTGCTGGATGCTGGTCATGGCGGAAAAGATCCCGGAAACCGGGGAGGAGGATTTCATGAAAAAGACATTGCCTTGAGCATTGTTTTAAAGGTGGGCCGGGAATTAGAAAAGAATCCAACTATTAAGGTCATTTACACCCGGGACACCGATGTGTTCATTCCCCTTGATAAGCGCGCTAAAATTGCCAATGACGCCGGGGCCGATCTGTTTATTTCGGTACATTGCAATGCGCACAGTTCACAGGCATATGGCACAGAGACCTTTGTACTGGGACTACATAAAAATCAATCCAACTTTGAAATTGCCAAAAAGGAAAATTCTGTAATTTTTCTGGAGGAGGATTACGAAGTTACCTATGATGGTTTTAACCCCAATTCCCCGGAATCCTATATAGGGATGATGATCATGCAGGAGGAATACCTGGATCAAAGCATCCTGCTTGCAGATTTTGTTCAGAAAAAATTCACCAACGATTTAAGCAGAAAGGATCGGGGGGTAAAGCAAGCTGGATTTCTGGTGCTCCATCAAACCTATATGCCGAGTGTATTGATAGAAACCGGGTTTCTTACCAATTCCAGCGAAGGCCCATTTTTAAACAGCACTACAGGACAATCAAAAATGGCGGGAGCCATCGTAGAGGCAGTCCTGGACTATAGCCACAATATAAATCTTGGCGTGCTGGATAATTTAGCCGGCGAGTCCCCGGTTAAAATTGTAGAAAAGGAATTTGATGATACCTTTATAGATGTAACCTTTAAGGTACAACTGGCTGCAAGTTCAAAAAAATTAGAACCAAAATCGTCGAATTTTAAAGGTTTGAATCCTGTTTTTAGGGAAAAGGAAGGGAAATTGTATAAATACTACTTTGGAGCCACCTCCAGTTATTCCCAAATACAGAAGCTTCACCAGAATGCAAAAAAAAAGGGATATACTGGATCATATTTGGTCGCATTTAAGGCAGGAAAGAAGATTACCGTTAACGAGGCGTTAAAATCTCAGGTAAAATAGGGGTACCTTATTATTTTTATATTTAAATTTGCTCATCTTCTAAAATAAATACTATTGAAATATACTAAAGAGGTTAAAACCGGCATTCTGGCAATTGTTGCTATAGTAATATTGATTTTTGGATACAGTTTTCTCAAAGGTAAAAATCTCTTGGATTCCAGTAGAACCTTTCACTCCATATATTCCGATGTGGAGGGTTTGTCACAATCTTCTCCGGTAACAATTAATGGATTAAAGATTGGGCAAATTCAAAAAATAGATTTTTTAAATGAAACCGGGTTGCTTATTGTAACCTTTAGCGTGGACAGTGAATTTAAATTTTCCAAAAACAGCCTTGCCCAGATTTATGGGGGAGGACTGATCGGTGGAAAATCCCTGGCGATTGTTCCGGATTACAATTCGAAAATAATGGCTAAATCGGGTGATACCCTGCCCGGGGATATAGAGGAAGGGATTATGGAGCTGGTAAATGAAAGGCTTACCCCCTTGCAGGTCAAGGTGGAAAGGGTAATTGTAAATGCAGATTCCCTGCTAACGGCATTCAATGAGGTATTAAATCCTGAAACCAGGAACAATATTGCCGCTTCTTTTGATGATCTCTCAGAAACGGTGAAATCCTTTAAAGCTACCGCCGCCTCCTTAAACGGAATTGTCGAAGGCAATTCTGCCAAGCTGGATCAAACCTTTACCAATCTCGATGAAATGTCTGGAAATTTCAACAAATTCTCAGATACCCTGGCCCAGGTCAATATTAAGGGCATGACCGATGATTTGGAAACAGTAATTGCAGATTTCGAAAAAATATCGAATAATCTGACCTCCGGGCAGGGAACTGCAGGAAAACTCCTGACAGATGACAAGGTATATAACAATCTGGATCGCGCTACAAAACAATTGGAAGAACTCTTGCAAGACCTAAAATTGAATCCCAAAAGATATGTTCACTTTTCATTATTCGGAAAAAATACCGGATCTTACAAAGCGCCAAAGGATTCATTAAAATAAGAATGTATGCAACTTATTTCCCAGCTTGTTTTTATAATAGTGCTGCTTTTTGGAATTGCCTTTTTTACGCGCAATATTCGCAGGATCACCCGAAACATCAGCCTCGGGAGAAAAGTTGACCGCGGGGATCACCCAAAGCAGCGCTGGGGCAAAATGGCGCGAATTGCCATTGGACAGTCCAAGATGGTAAAAAAACCTGTTGCAGGGATCCTGCACATCATTGTTTACCTGGGTTTTATTATAATAAATATTGAGGTCCTCGAGATTGTGATTGACGGGATTTTTGGTACTCACCGAATCCTTTCGTTTCTGGGAGGCTTTTATAGTTTTCTTATTGGTGCCTTTGAAATACTCGCAATCCTGGTACTGGTCTCTGTAGTTGTTTTTTGGATTCGCAGAATGATCCTCCAAATTCCACGCTTCTGGAATAAGGAAATGACCAGCTGGCCTACCCATGATGCCCAAAACATTTTATATTTTGAAATGGTTCTTATGACCTTGTTTTTGGTCATGAATGCTGCAGATTATCAATTACAGCTCAACGGGGCAGCCCATTATGCCCAGGAATCAGGGATTGCGGGGGCTTTTCCAATTAGCCAGGTTGCATTGCCATGGATTGAAGGATTTAGCAATGCAAGTCTAATCCTGGTGGAGCGAACTGCCTGGTGGTTGCACATCATCGGGATTTTGATCTTCTTAAACTATTTATATTATTCCAAGCATTTGCATATTCTACTGGCATTCCCAAATGTCTATTACGCAAGCCTGGGCCCAAAGGGGAAACTGGATAATTTGGAATCGGTAACCAAGGAGGTTAAATTGATGATGGATCCCAATGCCAATCCTTATGCCGCCCCGGGCGATGCTGAGGAAGCTCAGGTGCCTGAAAAATTTGGAGCTTCAGATGTGATGGATCTCAATCGAATCCAGTTGCTAAACGCGTATACCTGCACCGAATGCGGCAGGTGTACCGCAGAGTGCCCGGCAAATCAGACCGGGAAAAAACTCTCTCCACGCAAGATCATGATGGATACCCGGGACCGCCTGGAAGAGGTGGGGGAGATCATCAATAAAAAAGGCAGCTTTGTACCCGATGGCAAACAATTGCTGGATGATTATATTCTAAGGGAAGAACTTTGGGCTTGTACCACGTGCAATGCTTGTGTGGAGGCTTGTCCTGTCGGAATAGATCCTCTATCCATAATTGTGGAGTTGCGCCGTTATTTGGTGATGGAGCAAAGCGCGGCCCCTAAAGACCTGGCAATTGCCCTGACCAATATTGAGAACAACGGAGCACCCTGGCCTTATAACCAGATGGATCGGTTGAATTGGGCCGAAGAAAAATAGGGGTGTCCCCCCCCTGAGAAGCCCCGCCGTGGAGCCGCTTAGTCTTTGAAGGGAGTTTTAAGAATTCCCTTTTTAATTGAACAGCGAATCCTCGGGTGATAGAAACCTATCACAAAAAGGAAGTTCGTATTTTTGGTTCCAGAAAAAAATAAACCACAGATCTTTAAAGTACAAGTAAATGGCAGAAGTAATAAAAGTTCCAACAATGGCCGAATATATGGCTGAAGGCAAAAAACCCGAGGTGTTGTTTTGGGTCGGGTGCATGGGAAGTTTTGACGATCGTGCGAAAAAAATCACCAAAGCCTTTGTGCGTCTTTTGCAAAGGGCCAAGGTGGATTTCGCGGTCCTGGGTACCGAGGAAAGTTGTACCGGGGATCCTGCCAAGCGTGCTGGAAACGAATTTCTTTTCCAAATGCAGGCCGTTACCAATATTGAGGTGCTCAATGCCTATGAGATAAGGAAAATAGTAACCGCATGTCCGCATTGCTTTAATACCATAAAAAATGAATATCCGGAATTGGGTGGGAATTTTGAGGTGATGCACCACACCAGCTTCCTTAAATCCCTCCTGGATGAAGGCAGGTTGAGAGTTGAAGGCGGGAAGTTTAAAGGCAAACGCATCACTTTTCACGACCCCTGTTATTTAGGGCGCGCAAACAACGAGTACGAGGCTCCGCGGGATTTGCTCAGGAAACTCGAGGTAGAGCTGATCGAGATGCGCAAATGCAAGAGTGAAGGCCTTTGTTGCGGGGCAGGCGGAGGACAGATGTTTAAGGAGAGCGAACCTGGAAAGAAAGAGGTAAATATTGAGCGCACGCAGCAGGCCATGGAGGTAGCCCCTGAAATTATAGCTTCTGGCTGCCCGTTTTGCATGACCATGATGACCGATGGGGTTAAGGGGAAAAATCAGGAGGGAAAAATTCAGGTGATGGATATAGCCGAGATGATTGCCAATGCAGAGGAATTATAAAAACCACCCTGGGGATGCGCTCCTATTTCTAATACGTTAAACTTCCTAATTAAATGGTACTATCTTTGAGGCTATGCCTAGAATAAAGTAGCTTTGCAAAAATATAATCCACAGAAAAAATGCTAATACCTTTCGAAAATTTACCCGATTCCTCCAAGGTTTGGATCTATCAGGCCAACCGATCTTTTTCAGATCAGGAACTACAGGAAATAACCACCCAATCAGAAGATTTCATTACCCAATGGACCGTGCATGGAGCCGATATAAATGCGTCCTTTGAAATTCGATACAAGCGTTTTATTATTTTCGGCCTTGACCAGGAAGTGAATGCGGCAAGTGGATGTTCAATAGACGCTTCAGTTCACTTTATTCAACATCTTGAAAAACAGTATAATGTGGAATTATTGGACAAGATGAACGTGAGTTACAAACAGGGGGAATTCATCGCCTATAAGAACCTGCTCGACTTCAGAAAAATGGCCAAGGAGAAGGCGGTTTCCCCAAATACCATTGTATTTAATAATTTAGTAAACACCAAGGCAGAATACCTTTCGGATTGGGAGGTACCCGCTTCAGAAAGCTGGCACAACCGTTTTTTAAAGTAAAGGCTGAATGAAGTTTTTCCAGCTTTATTTAGTTGCATTTTATCTGCTTGCAGGATCCGCCGCTGGTTTTGCCCAGATATCAAACCCCCTGAGAGCTGCTGATTATCCTGATCAGCTCCTTTGGGTGGATAGTCTGTACAACAAACTGAGTTTGGAGCAAAAGGTGGGCCAGTTGTTTATGGTCGATATTTTTTCCAACCAATCCCAGGTTAATACCGATAAAATAAAGGATCTTATCAGGGAACAATATGTAGGGGGAATTATATTTTCCAAGGGAGGCCCTCTGCGGCAGGCAAAATTAAACAACGAATATCAGGCGCTCTCCAAAACCCCGTTATTAATAGGCATGGATGCGGAATGGGGACTGGCAATGAGGTTGGACTCCACCTTTTCCCTGCCCT
This sequence comes from Gillisia sp., assembly GCA_041752645.1. Taxonomy (GTDB): domain Bacteria; phylum Bacteroidota; class Bacteroidia; order Flavobacteriales; family Flavobacteriaceae; genus Gillisia. Next base: position 11,899 of record JBGSWA010000164.1, read on the forward strand.
GGAACATGACCCTGGGAGCGGTTCAGGATCTTCAACTGATTGAAGAGGCAGGAGCCGCTATTTCACGTAACTCCAGGCGTTTAGGGGTTCATATTAATTTTGCCCCGGTGGTGGATATCAACACCAATGCCGAAAATCCAATTATTGGGAACCGATCCTTTGGTGAGAAGAAAGTGAATGTCACCCAGAAAGCCCTGGCCTTTATGAAGGGCATGCAATCTGAAGGAATTTTATCGAATGCCAAGCATTTTCCCGGACATGGGGATACCCAAACTGATTCCCATAAAACCCTGCCCACGATCTCCTTTTCAAAACCCAGAATTGACAGTGTGGAGCTGTATCCGTTCAGAAAATTGATTCAAGGGGGGGTGTCAAGCGTTATGGTGGCTCACCTGAACATTCCGGCACTGGAGGAACAGCCCGGGCTGCCTTCTTCCTTATCAAAAACAATTGTAACCGAGCTGTTAAAGGAAAAACTGGATTTTAAAGGGCTTATTTTTACCGATGGTCTTAAAATGAAGGGCATCTCAAATTATAAGGAACCCGGGGAGATGGAATTGGCTGCCTTTCTTGCAGGAAATGATATTTTGCTGGGTTCAGTGGATATGCCAAAAGCCGCGGCATTAATAATCCAGGCATACCAATCGGGGGTAATTTCCGAGGCGCGTTTGGCTCATTCGGTCAGGAAAATACTTTTTGCCAAATATAAAGCCGGGTTAAACACTTATAAGCCCGTGGACAAATCAAATTTAGTTCCAGAGCTCAACACCATCAGTGATTTGGTGCTTTATGATCAGTTAATAGAAAATTCCATTACCCTTATAAAAAACAACAAGGGGATCC
>JBGSWA010000165.1:0-5098 GCA_041752645.1 Gillisia sp.
TTCGCACCCTAATTTTGCGTTTTTTCTGGGAGAGCACTTCCCCGGGAAGTCTCGCCGTGCGCAGCGCATCGCTTAACCCGGCCAACCTATAGAAAAAAGGACTGTTTTTGGCGTGGAAATAAATTGGGATTACCGGCACATGTGCCTTTTGGATCAACTTCATTGCGGCAGGTTCCCAGGGTTTATCTACAATGGTTCTTTCATTCCGGAAGGTGGAAACTTCCCCGGCCGGAAAAATCCCAAGAACACCTCCATTTTTTAAATGTGAAATGGCTTGTTTGATCCCACCCAAACTTGATTTTGCGGCTTTGTGATCCTCAAAGGGGTTGACGGGCATTATATATGGCTCTAAAGGTTTCAGTCTGGATAACAGGAAATTGGCTAGAACCTTGAAATCCGGTCGCTGTTCCAAAACGATCTTCATCAGGATCATCCCGTCAATTCCTCCAAGAGGGTGGTTAGAAATTACAATAAAAGGTCCGGTTTTGGGAATGCGTTTTAAGTCTTCAGGTGGAATTTCAAATTCAATTTCAAAACCCTTTAATATTGAATTTATAAATTCTACTCCTCTGAGGTTTTTTCGTTTGTCATATTCTTTGTTGAGGGTGGAGAGCTTGGTGGTTCGCAGGACGATCCACCCGATTGCCGTGCCTAAAGGTCCCAACTTTTCAAGGTTCATCACCTTGGCTACTTCTTTTGCGGTTACAATTCCCATTGAGGTCAGTTTAGGTTTTAGGTAAAGATAGCAATTTGAAATATAGACTAATTTATCAAGGCTTAGTAACCAGTTGAACCGTATGTTGGGTGACCTGTTTCAACAGGATTTCTTTGTCTTTTTCAAGGGTTTTTAAAGACAGTTCGTCAAAATGTCTGATGGTATAAAGGCACACTCCGGTAATAAATTCTACCTTAAACCGGGCTTTTAAATGCTGAATCAATCTCTCGAGGTTGTTAAACCTGTTATCGACACAAACCGCAAAACTGATGGCTGAATTTTGAATTAAATCCACCTTCATCTGATAAAGATGGAACAATTTAAAAATATCGCTGATGTTCTCCTCTACCATAAATGAAAAATCTAGACTGGAAAGTGAGATAAGCACCTGGCTTTTCTTGACGATAAAACACGGAATTTCTGGAATAAGAGTTTGTCCTTTGCTCACCGATGTGCCGGGATTTTCCGGATTCAGGAAAGATTTTACGAATAAGGGAATTTCCTTTCGCTGAAGAGGTTGCAGGGTTTTAGGATGAATTACGGAGGCTCCGTAAAAGGCCATTTCTATAGCCTCTTCATACGAAATTTGAAGCAGTAGCTGCGGATTTTCGAATATGCGCGGATCGGCATTCATAACCCCGGGAACATCTTTCCAGATAATCACCCTTTCGGCATTCAGGCAATAGGCAAAGATAGCTGCCGTATAATCGCTTCCTTCGCGGCCCAATGTGGTCGTAAAATTATTGGCATCCGAACTTATAAATCCCTGAGTGAGATATAATTTTCCGGGTAGTACCCCCTGTGTGATCTTTTCCTGGGTTTCTTCCCAATTTACCCTGGCATCCCGATAGGTGCTGTCGGTTTTAATAAACTGCCGGGCATCTATCCAGGTATGTTCGATCCCCTGAAGTTTTAAATATTCGCTTACGATTGTTGAAGAGATCAATTCCCCGAAACAAACCATTTGATCATACACAAAATCGTATTGTACAGATTTGTTGTGTTTCATAAAATTAGTGAGTTCCCTGAAAAACGCATGGATCTTCTCAAAAACTGGAGAGTGGGTCGATTCAAAAAGCAGACTTGCTAAATCCAGATGATAGTCTTTGATAGAAGATAAACTTTTTCCGGGAATGTCCCTCGATCTGAGGTATTCGGCAATCACAATTTCAAAGGAATTGGTCATTTTACCCATCGCGGAAATCACGATAACTTTATCCTGAAAGCCTGTTTTTTGAAGAACCTTGAGAACATTTTTAACTGAGGCTGCATCCTTTACCGATGCGCCTCCGAATTTAAATAGCTCCATTGATATTATTTGAGATTTTCCCGGATCCCGGTTTCATCCATATGTACAGTGTACCAGTTCTTTTTGATGTCAGCTCCGGTATTTTCATAAAATTCGATCGCATTTTTATTGGCTTCAGAAACCACCCATTCCACTCTTTTAACACCATTTTCATGTCCGTATTGAACAACTCTTCTGTACAATGCTCCCCCGAGGCCGGTTCCGCGCATGGATTCTCTAACAATAAGGTCTTCCAGATGTACCGTTCGGCCTTTCCATGTGGAAAACCTGAAATAAACCAAGGCCATTCCCTGGATACTGCCATCGACATCGGCCACAAAACATTTAAAATTGCCATGGTCAAATCCTTCTTTTTCAAGGTCTTCAATCCCAATCTCAACTTGCTCGGAAGCATTTTCATAAACGGCCAGTTCCTTGATTAGTTCAAGTGCTTGAGGCATATCTTCTCTTTTCGCTTCTCTTATCGTGTATTCCATGGATTCAGTGCTTTTTTACAAATTTAGCAATTGAATTTGATAATAGTGTATTAAAGCACTTATAGATATGGAATTTTATCTTAATTTCAAATAAGCATTCATAGCAATTTCATCCATTTGCACGATATGCCAATCTTTTAAAACCGTTGCCCCACTGCGTTGGTAGAAATCAATTGCAGGGGTATTCCAGTCCAGTACAACCCACTCCGTACGCTTTACTCCGTTTTCCCAGGAATAGTCAATTACTTTTTTGTACAAGGCGCTCCCCAGTCCTGTACCGCGCATTTTCCGGTGCACCACCAAATCTTCGAGATGTAAGGTTCGGCCCTTCCAGGTAGAATACCGGTAATAAACAATGGCCATTCCCTGGATAATTCCATGGACTTCCGCAACAAAACAAGTAAATAATGGGTTGGTGCCAAAACCGTCTTTTACAAGATCCTCTGAGGTAATAACCACTGCATCGGGTTCCTTTTCAAAAGCCGCCAATTCTTTTATAAGTTCCAGCACCTGCGGCATGTCTTTAGGGCCAGCCTGTCTAATTAAATAATCCATAGTTTATGTTAAAGATTCACAAAAATAAACATTTGAACGAGATATAAATTGCGAAAACGTTGTAGTAACCTTTTAATTTAATATTTTTGTCTCAATATAACCCATATTTCAGTAAAATGGCCAAACCAAACCAAACTTTAGGGGAATTTATTATTGAAAATCAAGCGGATTTCGCTTTTTCATCCGGGGAACTCTCACGGTTGATAAATTCTATACGTTTAGCTGCCAAGGTGGTGAACCACGAGGTAAATAAAGCAGGGCTTGTCGATATTATTGGTGCTTACGGGGAAACCAACATTCAGGGCGAAGATCAGCAAAAACTTGATGTATATGCCAATAATACTTTTATAAAGACCTTGACCAACCGGGAAATCGTTTGCGGAATTGCTTCTGAAGAAAATGATGATTTCATCACAATTTCAGGGTGTAATAGTGATCATAAAAATAAATATGTCGTGTTGATGGATCCCCTTGATGGAAGCTCAAATATAGATGTAAACGTATCGGTTGGAACAATTTTTTCAATATACCACAGAATAACCCCCGTTGGGACACCGGTTCAAAAGGAAGATTTTTTGCAGACGGGGAACAAACAGGTTGCGGCAGGTTATATTATTTACGGGACTTCCACAATGTTAGTTTATACTACAGGACATGGGGTCAACGGATTTACCCTTAACCCGGCAATTGGTACCTGGTATTTATCCCATCCGGATATGAAATTCCCTGAAACAGGTAATATCTATTCCATAAACGAAGGGAATTATGTGCATTTTCCACAAGGAGTAAAGGATTATATCAAATATTGTCAGGAAGAAAAAGGAGACAGGCCATATACCTCAAGATATATAGGTTCTATGGTGAGTGATATTCACCGCAATATGATCAAGGGTGGGATTTTTATTTATCCAAAAAGTTCTAAATCCGTTAACGGGAAACTTCGACTTTTATACGAATGTAACCCTATGGCTTATATCGTGGAGCAAGCTGGAGGAAAAGCAAGTGACGGTTTTACAAGAATAATGGACATCGTTCCAACTGAACTCCATCAAAGGGTATCTTACTTTTGTGGAAGCACTAAGATGGTAGAAAAGGCAGAAGAATTTATGGCTAAAAATGCAAATTAATCTTTATTATCCACTAAATATTTATAATCTTCATAATCTATTCTTCCGCTAAAAATCTGAATTGAACGATTTATAATTGGTTCTGCAGTTTTCGAGGTAAATCCTATCGCTAAAGCGTATTTTTTAATCAAATGAACTTCTTTCTCATCTATTTCATGGTCTGCATATATGATCTTGAACAAATCGTAAAGCCTTTCAAGCCTGTGTTCATAGGTATTTAGAGCGTGAACAGGATAGTCTTTTGGATTTTTTATCACTTCCAAATATTCCGTCTCACTTATATCCAGTTTTGAGGCGAAACGTCGTAATTGAATTACTTCAAGTTCATTAATTTCACCATCAATAGCCGCCAAATGCACAATAGCCGAAAAATGCCCTAAATTGCGCAAATGTTCTCCCGAACCAAACAAATTTGAGAATGACATATTATTATATATTATTAGGACAAATATAATAAAACATGTCTAATTGTTTACTTTTTTAAGCTATTTCCTTATAAATATCGCATTCTATATTCGATAATCTTTTCTTAAAAGTTAAAAAATACCTGCCAATTTTCTGCTATAATTAAATTGTAAATGAATGCTCCGCTTCTGGCTTTTAATCAAAATGGGTTTGGAGCGCATCAGTGTGAATCCATAATTCCCAATAAATAAAAGTACCTTATTGGGACCTTCAAGCCCCGTGACGGTTAGCACGCTGTTATTTATCCGTTTGAAGGGAAATTTGTATATGAGTCACTAAGGAATTGTTATGAAATAACTTGCCTTTTTGGAATTTTTGTTTTATCTTTATTGAATGGGAGAAGATCAAAAATTAGCGGATAAATTAAATTCCTTTTTACCTTACCTGAACGAAGGACAAAAGAGAATTTATTTGGCTACTGAAGCCAACTATATGGGCCGTGGGGGCAAAT
>JBGSWA010000166.1:0-4595 GCA_041752645.1 Gillisia sp.
TATACTGCTTGTAAAAAAGGCTTTAAAAGCGAACTTTAGGCATTTAGTTTAAAAGATATTTTAAGACGTTTAGTCCCAGATAAAAAATGTTGTAACTTTAGTAAAATAAATTAAAAAATAAAATTTATGAAAAATAAAATCTTGTTATTCGCTTTAACAAGTGTCCTCTTTTTAAGCTCGTTTATTACTCGAATTAATAACGAAAAGCAGCCTAATACAATCACCAGATCCTTAACAGTGATAAATGGAAATGAAGTAGAAAAGACACTTATTTTATTTGATGGGAATACTTCAAGAGAAGACGTAATTCATACCTGTGGTTTTTTAGCACATGAAAATGTGCAACTAACTTTTGATAAACTTATTATTGGCAAAAGTTTTTTAGGGATTATTGGAAAAAAGCGAATCAGAATAGCGGAGGGAAAAATTACTCTTTATAACGGTTTGTCGCAAACTTTTAAAGCAGGCGGAGCAACAAGTTTTAAATTTATCAAAATTCAGTACTCAATCAATACCGTAAATAAACTACCCCAAATTGAAATGGTTGAAATTATTGATTAGCGGAGTATTTTAGCAGAAAAGAATAAATAAATAATCTAATTCGTTTGACGACAAAATATATCGCCTTTCCAATCCAATATATTTTTGAGTTTGGCCTCCTCTTTCTTTCATTTATGCAGCTGAGTATTCATAACCTGGTTGAAATACTGAATTAAATTTTACGCCACCGCCGCTTCCTTATTATACTTATTCCTATAGTCAATCGGCGATAAGCCGGTAATTCTTTTAAAGATAGTTCTAAAAGCCTTGCTGTCACCATAACCCACTTCATACATTACTTCATTTACATTTTTGGGGCTGGTCTCCAATTGTTTTTTAGCGGCTTCAATTTTTACCCGTTGCATATATTCCATCGGCGTGTTGTGTGTAGCTTTTTTAAACCGTCTTTCAAAGTGTCGCCTGCCGATGGAATATTTTACTGCTAAGTCTTCTACTGATATTTTTTCAGTCACATTATTTTCAATAAACTCCTGCGCCTATTTTATCGGCTCATCTTCATGCTTCTTTTGCCCGTTAAACATGGCAAAAGGAGATTGGCTCTTTCGGTCTATTTCCAGTGCATATATTTTAGATGCCATGATAGCCATTTCACGGCCTGCATATTTTTCTACCAGGTGCAGCAGTAAGTTCCAGTAAGAAGTTGCTCCGCCACTGGAGTACAAACCCTGCTGCTCTGTAATAATCCTTCCATCTACTAAATTTACTTCCGGGTACATTTCCCTGAATAGTTCGGCTGTTAGCCAATGGCTGGAACATTCTTTACCATTTAATAATCCGGTGGATGCTAATAAAAATGCACCAATACAAAGACTTGCTACCTCGGTGCCTTTCTTATGATGCTTTATTATCCACGGAACAAACTCTTTATTCTTTTTTACTGAAACTTTCAAATCACCACCCAATGCCGGAATGATAATTAAATCTGTCTTCTTTACATCGTTTAACAACGCATCTGTATGAACAGAAAACTGACCATTGGTTAGTTTAACCTGTTTGGTTAATCCTACTAGCTGAACTTTAAATAGAGCAGGTTTACCTTTCGCTTCCAAAAAATCATTTACCCCCGTAAAGATAGTCCGGGGGTCAACAACAGAAGCCATTACAGCTTCGTGAGGTATCAGAATAGATATGTGTTTCATACTGCTACTTTAAAAAGTGAATAGTAGCACCAAGATACCTAAAAGTCGCAAAATGACCGTAACAAGTCCTGTTTACACCCTTTCAAAAGTATTTCTCAGCAGTAGCTTTGTGTTGTCAATAACAAAAAGACTTTTATAACAATTAAAATTTATCAAAATGAAAAAGACAACAATTATCTTCTGGGTTACAACCCTAATTATTTTTTTAATGGATGGTGTAATACCTGCATTGACTTCCCAAACAGAACTTGCTAAAGAAGGCATCAGGCATTTGGGCTACCCTGCTTATTTTGGGGATATGCTGGTGGTATTTAAAGTGGCCGGTGCATTGGCACTTATTACTCCACAGGTGCCAAAGCGTATTAAAGAATGGGCTTATGCGGGTTTTGCATTTGATTTCATTGCTGCCACTGTTTCACATGGCGCAGTGGATGGGTTGGGTAATTTTCAAACTTTCTTTCCCTTAATTTTTCTTGCTTTACTTGCAATATCTTATTCAGCACATCGTAAAATGTCAAAAATTGCTGAACAGCCAGGTAGCCAAAACAAGGCTACACAACTAAATAAAAATTTGGCGACTGCCTGATGCAAAGTATTTAGCAGTAGCAAAAGAATTAAAAAAATAACTATCATTTAAAATTTATATTATGTCATTTCAAGCTTATTTAGACAACATAAAAACTAAAACAGGTAAAAGCCCTGATGACTTTAAAAAATTGGCAGAAAAGAAAGGTTTTCTGAAAAAAGGAAAACTAACAGAAGGTGTTAAAGCCGGTGAACTAGTGCAGTGGCTTAAGGATGATTTTGAATTGGGGCATGGTCATGCAATGGCTTTGTTTGCACTTTTTAAAGGCGCAAAAAAAGAAGGAGATAAATGAAATCGGTATTCGTTTATATCAAAAGGGTAAGAAATTTCGAAACAACTTAAATTTAATAATCATGTCAAAAGTATCAATCTACCTGAACTTTCAAGGTAACACAGAAGAAGCATTTAATTTTTACAAATCTGTTTTTAATACAGAATTTTCAAGACCTATAATGAAACTTAAAGATGCACCACCACAACCAGGTGCGCCGCAACTATCTGAAAAAGATTTGAACAGTGTAATGCATGTAGCTATGCCTATTTTAGGCGGCACACAAATTATGGGCACGGATATGCTGGAGAGCATGGGCCATAAAGTGGTGATTGGAAACAATACAACAATTAATCTTGATTGTGACACAAGAGAAGAAGCACATAAATTGTTCAATGCACTTTCTGAAGGCGGCAGCGATATAGCTCCATTGAGTGAGCAGTTCTGGGGCCTTTGGGGTTGTTGCCTGGATCGCTACGGCGTACGCTGGATGTTTAATGTGATGAATCAATAATTTCATTACAAGAAATGTATGAGAAAGCTGATTGTATCTATGAATGTAACATTGGATGGCTATCTGTCGGGGCCAGATTGCGAACTGGACTGGCATTTCAACTACTGGAACAGTGAAATGGAAGATGAGTTGTTTACACAACTTGCAAAGGCAGATACCATCTTATTGGGAAGAGTAACTTATGATGCAATGTCAAAATACTGGCCATCAAAATTGGCAGACCCTTTATGCAGAGGGGAAGGATTTGCATTTGCCAATATGATGAACAGTTATACTAAAATTGTTTTTTCAAAAACAATTACTTCCGCTGAATGGAATAATTCTATGTTGGTAACTGGAAACCTTCATGATGAAATTAGCACATTAAAAGAGATGCCAGGTAAGAATATAATCGTGTATGGAAGCGGTAAATTGACAGATGCTCTTATTAAATCAGGATTGGTAGATGAATACCAACTTTGGATGCATCCTGTTATTTTGGGAAACGGAAATCGTCTATTTAAACCCGATGTAAATAAAACAGAAAACAGATTAAACTTTACATTAGTTAACACAGAAAGATTTACTTCCGGTGTTATACTATTGCATTATCAAACAAATAAAACGAACGAAAATGAAAACAATCAATCAAAAACTAAGCGAAGAATTTTCAAAAGGTAATTTTGAATTTGCCTTTCCTCATTTTACAGAAGATATTCAGTGGAATGTGGTGGGGGCATCAGGAATTAAAGGCAAAGAGGCAGTTGTAGCCCATTGCAATAAAATGATGGAGGAGATGACAGGCTCTGTTTTAACCAATACAAAACATACTGTTGGAGAAGATTCTATTGCAACAGAAGGGTACTGCGATTATTCAAATGATGGAAAGCCAGGCAGAGTTGAGTATTGTGATGTGTATAAATTTGATGGAGATAAATTGCAGGGAATAACTTCTTATTGTATTGAAATAAAAAGTGAATAAAATATCCTGTCATAAGCACTTCAAAATTTACTTTTATGGATACAAATACAAAATTTTTAAGGCAAATAAGTGAAGCCTTTCCAAAGGGAAATCTCGAATTTTTCTTGCCTTTTTTGGCCAATGATATAAAATGGAACATCCTTGGATACGGAACAGTTTCAGGAAAAGAAGAAGTTCTTGAAGTATTTAAAATGTCGCAACTTGAAAGTTTTCCTGTTGTGACAATAAAGAATATTGTAGCAGAAGGAAACTATGTAGTTGTTGAAAGTACTGGAGAAGCAAATACCAAAAATGGAAAACCATATAATCAGACTTATTGTGATGTTTTTTATTTTGATAATGAAAAATTGCTGGAAATAACTACTTATCTTGATACAGCTCTAAGCAAGGAAGCTCTGAGCTAAACCTTATAAATTAAAATGCTGTAGATTTATTACCAGCAGTATACTAAAAAAATGGAATGGAAAACAACAAAGAAATACCCACACCCTATGCCTATGCCGGTGGTGTAGAAAAGTTTGAAAAGCTTACCGATATTTTTTATGAAAAGGTTTTAAAAGATC
>JBGSWA010000167.1:0-13853 GCA_041752645.1 Gillisia sp.
TGCTTCCCAGGATTCTATCAAAAAAGGATTAAAATATATTCCAGGTTCCACTGTTAATACATTTCCCTCCTCTAATGCCTTGCCCAGTCTTAAGGATTTTAATCCGAACTGATCACTCTTCCGGACCTCCTGGTTGTACCCAACATGGTGTTCTCCCAGATTTTCCATATCGTGCACATCCATTCCCATAAAATGGCCTAAACCACATTGGAAAAACAAGGTATGAGCGCCATTTGCCACGGCCTCATTCACATCCCCTTTCATCAGGCCCATTCCCTTAAGGCCCTGGGCAATCACTCTGCAGGCAAGCAAATGAACATCCTTAAAAAGAACCCCGGGCTTCAATGCGTCCAGTGCAGTATTATGTGCATTGAGTACAATATTATACACCTCTTTTTGCAAGGGAGAAAAACCTTTTCCTGCCGGGAAGGTGCGCGTCATATCCCCCGCATAATTCATGGAGGTCTCGGCCCCGCAATCACAAAGAATGATATCTCCTTCCTGGATGATCGCCTCTGTGGCATGGTTGTGCAGATATTGGCCGTTTCTGGTAAGTATTATAGGAAAAGAGATATTGCCTCCCCCCGCAATTGCAATAGCCTGAAGTTCCCCCGCTATTTCTTTTTCACTTCTTCCGGGAACTGCATTTTTAATTGCGTGAAGGTGCATTTTCGAGGTTATATCTACCGCCTTTTCAATTTCAGCAATCTCTTCTATAGATTTTATTGAACGCTGCTGCACCACCGCTTTTATAAAAACTTCAGAGGTATTCTCCGGCACCTTGTGAACAGGAATTTCCAGAAGTTCCCCAAGCTGTATACTTGTATCCCCACGATATGGAGGAAGGTAATGGATTTTTTGTCCTTTTTTCTTCCGGGAATTTAAAAATCCAGCAAGTTCTTTTATAGGTCTCACCTGCCCAATTCCGGATCTTTCAGCAAAATCAGCTAGAGGCGCTACCGCTCCGGTCCATACCATTTCTTCAGGAGTTGGGTCGTCTCCAAAAAGTATTTCCTGATCCGTATCAAGATCGATGATAAAATAAATATCTGGAATGTTGTTGATGCCTGTATAGTAGAGCAAGGTGCTGTCCTGCCTGAAAGGATACCAGTTATCCCTATAATTCATACCACTTTCGCCGTTACCGGGGAACAATAGGATTCCCTGATGCACCTGGGTTTTTAAAGATTTTCTTCTGTTAATATAAGTATCTCTTGAGAACATAAACTTGTTTTTTAATAATTCATGGTTTGTGATTCCTTTACCTTTATATAATACATTTTTTCAATGCTCTTAGGATCAAATAAACCGAGTTGGGCTTTACTCACTTTTATACTTTGCCATTCTAGGCTAGGTAGTATCCTCAGGCTTTCTTCGGAGTTATTTAAAGACAGTGGCAGATCAAATCCATCTATAGAATTTGTCCACTTGTAAGATACCTGCAGATTTTCGTCATTCAAATGCAGGACTAGCTCTGGGATTTGTGTGGTTGATAAGTACTGCTTAAAAACATTGCTGTAATCATATCCTGCTTTCTTGGAAATATATTCCTGGATTTGACTTCCCTCCACTGTTTGGTGATAGAAGCTTTGGTTTAATCCAGCCAGTATGTTTCTAAAAAGCTGATCGTTATTGATGCTGTGACGGATACTGTGCAACATATTCCCGCCTTTAGGATACATATCGCCACTACCCTGGGCATTCACCCCGTATGCGGCAGGGATAATGGCCTCTTTATTTTGGATCCCCTGCCTTATTCCGTAGTTATACTCATTGGCAGCCTCCTTTCCAAACATAGAATCTACAAACAAAGTCTCGCTGTAATTGGTAAAACTTTCATGGAGGTACATCTCGGCAAGGTCATTAGAGGTAATATTATTTCCGAACCATTCATGACCACTTTCATGAACTATTATAAAGTCCCATTTCATTCCCCATCCGGTTCCAGAAAGATCCCTCCCGCGGTATCCAGGTTTATAATAATTCCCATAAGCCACAGCAGATTGATGTTCCATCCCGGTGTGCTCGGTTTCTACCAATTTGTAGCCATCTTCATAAAAGGGATATGGCCCAAACCAGAATTCAAAGCTGTCTAACATATTATGGACCTCCTGGGGCAGATAACCCCTGGCTTTTTCCAGGTTGTAATCCAAAACCCAATAATTTAAATCCAGTTCCCCTTTTAGCCCAAGATAGGTTTCTGAGAAATTCACATACTTTCCGATGTATGGGATAATATTGTAATTATTTATCGGATTTTCCACGACCCAGGTATACGAGGTTTTGCCGTTTGGCAATTCCGTTTTTTCCTTTAGCCTTCCGTTGGATACCCCCACCAGATCCTTCGGCACGATCATACTAAGGGAGGCTCCCTGGTCAGGCTCATCACTTTGGTGATCCTTATTTGGATACCATACCGAAGCTCCTAAGCCCTGAGCGGTAACTGTCATCCATGGCCTGTCTAAAGAATCTTTTGTAAAGGTCCATCCGCCATCCCACGGAGCACGAACTGCTTCCCGGGGTATGCCATGGTAGAATACAACTATTTCATTCACGGAATTTACTCCCTGTTTTTCTGTACTTACATGCCAGGCATTTCCTTCTCGGGTAAAGGATAATGGTTTTTCCTTGTTAAAAATAATGCTGTCAATACCCAAGGGTTCCTGCAAATCAATTTGCATCACCAAAGGATGATCTTCCTTGATTGTTTTATAGGTTATTCGATTATTTCCGGTGATGCTTTTGTTTTTAAAATCCGGTTCCACCGTGATATCATACCTTAAAACATCCCACCATTCCCTTTCAGAGTTAATGCTGCCGCGCAAGCTATCTGCATGTGTAAAAAGTTTCTCATTTTTCTGAGCTCCTGCATAGAAGGAGACCATAAGCAACAATATCAGGAAAGATTTCATTTTCATTTTGAGTAATTAGTAAGTATTTTAACAGTAATAAACCCACAAGAGGACAGTTCGCTTTTGAACCGCAGGTCCTATTAATTCCTCCCAAATGTACCTATTTCAAACAGGGCAGCAAAGTGGGTTTTTAAAGTTTTTGCTATTAATACTCATAATGAGCAGACAAAATTTATAATTATTCCTTTTTTGAGTGAAAATATTTTACTAGTTTTTTAAGGCAGTTCCCTGTTGGTTTTTCCTGGTGTTTTCATCAGGTTTAAATCAATGACAACTCACTTTTTTTAGGCGATGGTGTGAATTCACTTTGCAATTAATCCCACCATCTTGCTAAAGATCTACTGGATATTCAGTTTAGAGTTTTAAGTAAAACCCCATAGTTTTACCCCCCTACCGTAGCGGTAATTCCAAAGCTATTAAAGATTGAAATTATACTATTTATTTCCAGGTCCGAGGGGGTTTCAAAGGCGATAACTTTCGTTAAATTTCCTAATTTAGCGTGCTTATTCCCTGCAATATTATGGTATGGCAGCAGGTTTACAAGTCTTCTGTTTCCCTCTAAGGAGTTTATAAATTTTGCCGTTTCTTCAATATTCTCTTTGGAGGAATTTACCCCTTTAATTAGCGGAATTCTAAAAATTAGTTCGCATCTGGTTTTTGCTAATTCCACAATATTTGAAAGTATTTTCTCATTGGAAACCCCTGTGAATTCTTTATGAATTTTGGAATCCATCACCTTTAAATCAATTAAAAATAATTCTGTATGCCTGGCCACCTCCAGGGCCGTTTCTAATTTTGAAAATGCAGTGGTATCCACCACTCTATGATACATTCTTTTCCCACATTCTTTTAATATTTCTATCAAATATTCCGAATGCATTAAAGGTTCCCCTCCTGAAAAGGTAACCCCTCCACCTGATTGATCAAAAAATATAGCTTCATTATCTATCTTTTTCATTAGATCATTTATCGAAATGGCCTGCCCCAACATTTCAAATGCTTTTGTAGGACAAACCTCAGCGCATTTCCCACATAAATTACATACATCATAATTGGTGAGGACCCCTTCTTTTGTCATTTCCAAGGCGTCATTTGGACAAATATCCAGACATTTTAGCGTCCCGATACACTTTTTTGCATTATACATTTTTTGGACCTTGGGCGAGACACTCTCTGGATTATGACACCATGTGCATTGCAGGTTACAGCCTTTAAAAAAAACAGTCATACGAATTCCAGGACCATCATTAATGGCAAATTTCTTTATGTCAAAGATTAAACCCGTATTCATTCTAAAAGGATTCGTTTTCTGTTCTATCTATAACCTCTTGTTGCAAATCGAGATTCATATCATTAAAATAGTCACTATAACCCGCCATTCTCACCAACAGATCTTTATAATCTTCTGGGTTTTTTTGCGCGGCAAGCAAGGTATCGGTATCGACTATATTAAATTGAATATGATGGCCGCCCAGGGCAAAATAACTTCTCACCAACTGGCCTAATTTTATAATATCCTCCTCGCGTTTTAGCAAACTTGGTAAAAAACGTTGGTTTAATAAGGTCCCACCGGATTTAACCTGATCAATTTTGGTCAGGGATTTAATGACTGCTGAAGGTCCGTTGGTATCACAGCCGTGTGAGGGGGAAGTCCCGTCAGAGATTGATTTTTGTGCTAAGCGTCCATTTGGGGTTGCTCCCATTATTTTTCCAAAATATACGTGACAGGTGGTCGATAACATATTTAGATGAAACATTTCGCCTTTTGTATTTGGTTTCCCATCGATGGCATCAAATAAATCGTTGTATACCTGTACGGCTATGTCATCTGCATAATTCTCATCATTCCCGTAGAAAGCTGTATGATTGATAATGGTTTGTCTTAGGATTTCTTCCCCTTCAAAATTCTTTGAAATTGCATTTAAGAGTGAATCCATTGAAAAGGTTTTCTCTTCAAAAATGTGTTTTTTTAAGGTTGATAAACTATCGGTGACCGTTCCCAAACCTGTACATTGAATATAGTTGGTATTGTATCTTGGACCGCCATTGTAATAATCCTTTCCTTTGGTAATACAATCTTCAATTACAACCGATAAAAATGTTGCAGGACTGTATTTGGCAAACATTCTATCGATATAATTACTGACCAATACCTTTTGATTTACAATATAATTCAGTTGTTTTTTAAAGGCATGGTACAATTCCTCATAACTCGTAAAATCTCTTGGATCCCCGGTTTTAATACTTACCTGTTTTCCCGAAAGAGGATTGATCCCGTTATTTAGGGTGATTTCAATTATTTTTGGAACATTTAAATAGCCTGTTAAAACATAGGCCTCTTTCCCAAAAGCACCCACTTCTATACAACCACTGCACCCTCCCTCACGAGCATCTTCTATGGATTTTCCCTGGCGTAGCATCTCAGGAATGTAAAGATCCGGATTGAAAATCGAAGGATACCCATGACCCTGACGGATTACTTTACAGGCTTCTTTCAAAAATCGATCTGGGGTTTTGGAACTTATATGCACCGAGCTTCCCGGTTGAAGAACATGCAACTCTTCAATAATTTCCAGCATTATATAGGAAACTTCATTGACCCCATTTGAACCGTCAGGTTTAACTCCCCCAATATTTATGTTTGTAAAATCATTATACGTGCCACTTTCCTTAGCCGTAATTCCAACTTTTGGAGGCGCAGGGTGGTTGTTCACCTTAATCCAAAAACAACTCAATAATTCCTTAGCTTCTTCTCTGGTGAGGGTTCCTTCTTTTATTTCCCTTTCATAAAACGGGATCAAATGTTGGTCAAAATGACCTGGATTCATGGCATCCCAGCCATTTAGTTCGGTAATCGTCCCTAAATGCACAAACCAGTACATTTGAATGGCCTCCCAGAAGTTTCTCGGGGCATTTGCAGGAACCCATCTGCATACCTCAGCAATCTTATTGAGTTCCTCCTTACGTTTGAGATCAGTTTCCTTTTCTGCCAATTCCTCTGCCAATGCTGCATGACGCTCAGCAAATAAAATTACGGCATCACAGGAAATAGCCATGCCATCGAGCTGTTCCTTTTTGTCGGTAGCTTCCACATCGTTTAAATAATCCAATTTGTCTACCTGCTCCAGAATTTCTTTTTTAAATTCGAGCATCCCCTTCTCATAAATCTTTCCATCTAAGGCCGTATGCCCTGGGGCGCGTTGCTCCATAAATTCAGTAAACAAGCCAGCCTCATATAAATCAGACCACTCTTTTGGAACATGGCTAAAAATGCGCTCGCGCATTGATTTTCCACTCCAATACGGTATCACTTCTTTTTCATAGGTATCAATATCCACCTTACTAATTGAATACCGTTGCATCTCACGTGTGTTAAGCACATTAAAATCTTCAACACTATGACAGGTTAATTCTGGAAATGTTGGAACGGATTTTGGCTTTGGGCCCCGCTCCCCAACTATTAATTCCCCATCTCCCAGATAGATGGTTTTTTGCTTAGAAATTTCCAAAAAATTAAGTGCTCTTAAAACCGGCATTGAATATTTTCCAAAATTTTCTTTATAAAAACTGGTTTGGATTAAAGCTCTTTCAATGGATAGTGAAGGTTCTGCTTCAAAACTTAGTTTTCGAAGTTTTTGAATTCTCTGGTTCATACCTGGCCCAATAGGATTGCCTACTGGTTTATAAAAATTGCCTTGGGAGGAAGCTGCTCTCTCGGGATTCAATACTTTTTGATTTGCTTTCATAATAACTTAATTTTGTTCAGTGTTTGAAAATTCATGGGTTAAACCTAGTTCCATAAAACCCTCTTTTTACGGATAATTAGTTTTTTAGGACCTTATCCTCATTTTTGATTAAATAATCCAAAGAGCGATTGACAAGGTCGTTCAATTTCAGTCCTTTCTTTACTGCCAACATGGATATTCTTCTATGAATGGCACTTGACACCCTAACGTTGAAAACTCCTTTATAGGTTTTCTCAGGATCCTTGCCAAGCCCTTTACAAGTTACCAGGTAATCATTGACAGCTTCCTTAAAACCTGCTTCCAATTCTTTGACATTATCGGCCTCAAAATTGACCAAGTCGCTGATTCCTTCTAATTTTCCGTAAAAAACTTTGTCTTCTGCACTGTAATTTACGCTTCCCAAATATCCTTTGTATTCCAAATAATTTTTCATGATTTACCGATTAAAATTCCAACTTCTCTAAAATTTGTCGAATTATATACAGTTTAACACTATTTTTTGGATGGGGCTTATGTAAATTAATGATGTCATTATCCGAATTCAAATATTGAATTCTAGATCCACCCGTTTTGCCCTTTCCTAATTTTTCATAGTAGCCTTTATGGTTTAGTATTTTAACCAACTCTTCCCAAGTAAGGTCATTCGGTACCTTTAGGAACTTGGCAATTAACTTTTCGATCTTGGGCATTTGTAAAGATAAGAAAAACCATCAATAGTAACTAAATTATAGTTACTATTGATGGTCCTACATATTTTTATAAATGAGAAAAGCGTTACTTCGTGAAGAATATCCTTCCGATGTCCCTTAAAACGTCAGTATCGTGGAACGAGCTCAATTAGTATTTCCCCTAAATGTCATTAGCGCTATTTGTAGTTCTTTTTAGTAGGACCGGTAATTAACCTTTTAGGAACTAAATATTTTAGCAGGATATGGGAAGGTTACCTCCCCGGATCAAATTATTAATTATTGGTCTTAAATGTAGCGGTGGTTGACCAGTCGCTCCAATTCAAATTTTGATCCCGATGACGTACTCTCCAATAATAAGTGGTGTTTGGTTTTAATCGATTTGTTTTTTCATCGGCAGGATCATCATCTTTTTGCCTGTTTTCCTTATTGTACAAATTTTCAGATTGTTTCCAGCTGTCGAAAACCCGCAGCCATTTCTAACATTATTGTAAAAAAAGTCTGGAGACTCAAGGCGCTCATCAGTTCTTTTGCAATTGGGGCAAGCCGGAGGTTATAAAACCTCACGAAGCGTGACCCCTCACCCAGCTAGCCTTTTCTCATTAAAAAGAGCAAATTTTCTTTTTCAAAATCCTTCTTGTACATCCATTATCCACAATACTTTTTATATTTCTTTCCACTAACTCAAGGACAGGGTTCATTTCGACCTGTCTTTTTCCCAGATACAACTGTTGTTGTATTTAAATCAGGTAAAAAAGGCACTATTGGAATCGGATTTCCTTCTATTCCTAATTCAATGTTTCTCTTTTCTTTAGGAATCGCATTGAAATTAACAATTCCACAAATCAAATATCTTAAGTTTTTGTCCCCTTTCATACCGAGGCTTGCCCCTTGTTCAATTTTATCAGAATCAAAAACAACGACAGGACATGAATTACAAAAATGACTGCCGGTCAGGTTACTCATAAATTCACCTTCATCGGTATCAGAGCTTGCTGCAATTATTACTGTACAAGTATCCTTATTTAATGCTTGGCCGCATTCTGTACACTAGGTCAATCCACAATCCTCGCTTTAATAACTCCTTCTTGGTATTGATAAATCAAATTTATTTTTAAAGTCTTCTGCCAATTTGCGTAATTTATCCTTGTACCTCATCAGTCTGTAATTGAAGATCAAATTTAGCGATAAGAACGAAAGCTTCCAAGACATTTAATCGGTTTTTCAAGGGTTGTGCCTATTGCTAAACCTATCCTTCTAAAGTTCCTGTACCGCTGGTTCTACCTTGAATTGTCCGGATTTATTGGTTCACCTTGAGCCTGCGGGTAGCCCGATGCGATACGTTTTATAAATCATATTTACTTTTCTGATTTTCTCTTGTAACAACAAGGTGGGATACGGCGGAAAAGATGCCGGTGAAATTGGCATTCATAGCATCATGGAAAAAGATGTAGTATGGTAAATAGCCCGCATCTTTTTCCTCTACCCCAGCAATATTAAGACATCCTTATCTGATTTCTGAAGCTGGGGAGGCAGACTGGAATAATACGGAACCGCACCGGGAGTGCCAATCAAATGCTCCTGCCCTGGCCTCGCACTTGCCTGGATCTTGCGGCAAGTGCGAGGAGCTGTGCGGCGGGTATTAGCCGAAACCACGTATACTTTGCTACAATAACCTATACCTAAGTAATTATTATAAAAAAATAACTGTTTTTATAAAATATTACGTATTATTACTTATATTTGTATTTCAAATACGTAGTTATGAAGAAAATAATTGTAGTAGGAAATGGGGTTCCTCCCCAAAAACAATGATCTCAAAATCTTCTCTACAGGACTTTGCACTGAGTTTTTCATAGAATTTATAGCCAACCATCGGGCCAGAGAATAGACCTGTTTGGGGCTCAACTTCACGAATTGCCTGCAATATGGAAAGAACTGATAGATGCGGGCTTTGAAAGTGGCCATGCCTACGGAAAATCGTTGAGAACAGTAAAAAGCTGTGTTGGTTCCACCTGGTGCCGCTACGGCATGCATGAAAGCGTAAGTTATGCAATACGAATAGAAAACCGGTATAAAGGCCTGCGATATCCGCATAAACTCAAAGGGGGAGTATCGGGCTGCATAAGGGAATGCGCGGAGGCCAGGGGGAAAGATTTTGGTCTAATTGCAGTGGATGGCGGATGGAACCTCTATATATGTGGAAATGGCGGAGCGACTCCTAAACACGGTGTGCTCCTGGCTGAGAAACTGGATGACGAAACCTGTATAAAGTACCTGGATCGTTTCCTTATTTATTACATCCGCACTGCCCCTCCCCTTACCAGAACGGCACCCTGGCTGGACAAACTCGACGGAGGCATTGAGTATCTCAAAAAGGTAATAGTGGAGGATTCCCTTGGAATCGCACAGGAGCTTGAAAAGGAAATGCAGGAACTGGTATCAAAATATCAGTGTGAATGGAAACAAGCCATTGAAGACCCGGAAATAATGAAACGCTTTAAACATTTTGTGAATTCCGACGCAGCAGATGACACCTTACAATACATTCCCATGCGGGAGCAAAAAGTGCCAAGACCCTGGTAGACTAACCTTAATAATTTTAAAGATGGAAGATTTATTAGATCAATATCAAACAGTGACTATAGCTAATGCAACCTCCTGGTTTAAAGCTGGAAAAGTATCCGATTTTCCCGAGGACGCCGGGGCTTGTATAAAATATAAATCCAAACAAATTGCCGTTTTCAATTTCAAACGAAACTCCAGCTGGTACGCCTGTCAGAACCTGTGTCCGCATAAGTTTGAAATGCTGCTCTCCCGGGGAATGACGGGGGATATGGAAGGTATCCCTAAAATTGCCTGTCCCCTCCACAAAAAAACCTTCTCCCTGGAAACCGGGACCAACCTCAATGGCGAGGATTACAAAATAGCGGTGTTTCCGGTAAAAATCTATAAAGAAAATGTTTATATTGGCTTTTCAGATTAACAAACCCTTCTTATGACCAAGTTTGATAAAGCCATTGAGCTAATAGATAAAAAAAATTCTCAGGATCCCAATACAACGCTCCACCAGGAAAAACAATACCCCAAGGAGCTTTTGTATTCTCAGCGGATGTCTGAAAAACTTCTTGAATTTAAACCTGAAGCTTCCAAAGCCCTGCATATTGCCGCCCGGGCACAACACATCTGCAGGTGGAAAATTCAAAGGGGCGACTATGAGATGACCAGGAGGGGCTATTTGAAATGGCGGGAAGATTTAAAAAAAATGCATGCGCAAATTACTGCGGAGATCTTACAGGAAGTGGGCTATGACACCGCTTTCACAGAAAGGGTGGCCGAGCTGCTACAAAAGAAATTCCTCAAAAAAGATGAAGATACCCAAAGCCTGGAAGATGTGATCTGTCTTGTATTTCTCGAGTATTACCTGCAGGATTTTGCCGCAAAACACCCCGAGCAAAAAATGATTGCCATTATTAAAAAAACCTGGGGCAAGATGACCCCTGAAGGGCATCAGGCGGCATTAAATCTTCCCCTGGATTCGGAAATGCTCCAATTGGTAACCAAAGCTTTATCTTAATGGCTGAGCAATACAGCACATTGGATCAACGTACCTTTAAAAAATTAAGAAACCTATATCTTATTGCCTTAAGTGCCATTGCACTGTCAATTATAATAAGCGAGATTCTCGTTCATAAATTCCTGAATTCCCAGGAAAATGATTCCAGGATCATAAACGTAGCGGGCAGGCAGCGCATGCTAAGCCAAAAACTCACCAAAGAAGTCCTGCTCCTGGCCACCCAGGCAGAGCCGCAGCAGAGGAGCAGAATAAAACAGGAACTCACATCGACCCTCGGTGAATTTGAAACCTCACAGAGGGCCCTCCAAAACGGAAATGACAGTCTTAATATCCCTGGTGGGAATAGCGAGAAAGTCCTTGAAATGTTCCAACAGCTTTCCCCCTACCACAACATTCTTCTGGAGGCATCTGAATATTTTATCACAACGGATTTTACCGAGCTCCCAATTTCCAATCAGGGTTTCAACGAGAAATTACAGACCTTAACTGGAGCTGAGGCTAAGTTTTTAACTCATATGGATAAGCTGGTTAAGCAATATGAGATAGAGGCAAGCAACCGGATAGCGCAACTCGGGAATCTGGAAGTGTTATTAATGAGCATTGCCCTTTTGATTCTGCTGGCTGAATTTTTCCTGATCTTCTGGCCTACGGCAAAAAGGCTGAAGCGCCTCTTAAGGGACCTGATAGATGCGGAAAAGAAAGCGGTACAAATGGCCAAAAATGCCGATATTCTCAGTGAATCAAAGGAGGCTACTGTGAGGGAACTGCGGGCATTATCCCAGGCATTAGACCGGACGATACTTATTGCGCGCATCACTCCCGATGGTTTCCTAAGCCATATGGGAGATAAATTTTCACAACTCTTCCGGTTCAGGGATTTTAACACCCATTCTAAATTATCGGAAGTACTCTCCAAAGAGGAAAATGAGCAAATAACCCTTGACCAAATAATCGCTGAGCATAGAAAATCAGGTTGGCAGGGGGAGCTAAAAACCACCCATAAGGACGGGCAGGAAATTTGGCTGGATATGTCAATAATTCCTTATAATGCAGGAGAAGATAGGACAGAACTCCTTGTAATTTGCCTGGATATTACCAAACGCAAGCAGGTCCAACTGGAAATAGAAAAACTGACCAAAGAGAGCTTTGAGCAGAAGATGCAGCATCAAAAAACAATCTCCAGGAAAATAATTGAAAACCAGGAACAGGAACAAAACCGCATTGCCAAGGATATTCACGATGGAATTGGCCAAATGCTTACAGGATTAAAATACACTCTTGAGAGTGTGGAACTGAATAATCCTGAAAAGGCCGCCCTCAAAATTGAAAGTTTAAAGGCGCTTACCACAGATATCATTCAGGGGGTGCGCACTGCTACCTTTAACCTAACCCCTCCGGAATTAGCCGATCATGGAATTACCCCTGCCCTTCTCAAGCTCACCCAGGAGCTGGCAAGGCTTACCGGAAAGAACATCGTCCTGTTTAATAAAACCGATTTTTTCCAAAGACTGGATTCTCTGGTGGAGATAAATATATATCGTATCACCCAGGAGGCCATAAACAATGCCATAAAATATGCCGGATCAACCCATATTATAGTGACTATTTCACACAGTAAAAATCTCCTGAGCCTCACCGTAGACGACAACGGGAAGGGATTTGAGATGAAGGATCTGAAAGATAAAAAAGATGTGGAGGGCGGCATGGGCCTGATGTTCATGCGGGAGCGGATCAGGTATATCAGCGGCAGGTTATTTATTAATTCCTCCCCGGGAAGTGGTACCAGAATTACGATAAATATTCCCTTAGATTAACCCGGGTATTTTACGTAAAAAACCCTACTTTAGTACGTATAATTTTTGAAAAATGGAAACCATAAAAGTAGTGCTTGCAGATGACCATACTCTGGTGCGGGATGGAATAAAATCTCTCCTGGAAAATCAGGAGGATATCCTTGTAATAGACGAGGCCTCCAATGGAAAGGAAGCCCTGGAAATAGCGGAAAAGCAGCTTTTCGATGTGCTGATTGTCGATATACGCATGCCGGAGATAAATGGAATTGAGGTAGTAAAAAGACTCAAGGAAATTCATCCGGAAATTAAAACCATGGTGCTTTCCATGCACGATTCCGAGGAATATGTGGTTCAGTCCATAGAGGCCGGTGCAGATGGGTATCTTTTAAAAGGTTCGAGCAAGGAGGAATTTCTCAAGGCCCTGTACAGCATAGCAGCCGGAAATAAATATTTCTCAGGGGATATCTCCTCCATCATTATTAAAAACTTTGTGAATGGCTCCCCTGCAAAACCCCTAAAGGAAAAATCCAACATGGAGGAACTCCATATTACTAAAAGGGAAAAACAAATCTTAAAACTCATTGTACAGGGAAAGAGCAATAAGGAGATTAGTGAAGAACTCTCCATAAGTATTCGCACGGCCGAGGTGCATCGGTTTAACGTCATGAAAAAATTACAGGTCAAAAACCAGATGGAACTTTCCAATAAAATACGGGAACTTGACCTTATATAGACTTCTGGTTCCCTTATTTTCCAATAAAATTCAGGAACTGGACCTTATCTAGACTTCTGGTTCCCGGTTTTTTTTTTAAGAATTCATTATAATTCTGCAGGATTCGGCAAAACGTCTTTTTGTTCCATTCCCCAAATAAGGCCATCTATAAGCTATAGATGGTGAAAAAACCACCTTTTTGAGGTGTTTTTTTTTCTGGAATATTCTTCTTCAACCTGAAAGAAACCTTATCTTACCCTGAAATCACCAATTTAAAGCAATGAAAAGTGGATTTAAGTTACTATTTTTTCTGGTATTACTCTCGGGATGTTCTTCAACAAATGATGACGAAAGAGTTCTTTGTGACACAGGTCCCGTGGGATTTACTTTTGAGGCCATGGATGAAACTACAGGGGAAAATTTGTTT
>JBGSWA010000168.1:0-6953 GCA_041752645.1 Gillisia sp.
CCGTCGCTTAAAAACCGGTCGATTACCTGTAAGGATTCCGGGGCTACATAAAGAAGCTTGAGCTTGTTGTCGTCTATTTGTTGAAAGATTTCCTGCTGTTCTCCCGAGCTCTGGCTGCTGTTGAGAAAAGCCGCAGAAATCCCATTGGCCACCAGTCCGTCGACCTGATCTTTCATAAGGGCAATCAGGGGAGAAATTACCAGGGTGATCTTTGGCAATAAAATGGCGGGAAGCTGGTAGCAAATGGATTTTCCGCCACCCGTAGGCATAATTACCAAGTTGTCCTTCCCCTTAAATACAGCATCTATTATTTTCTTCTGCAATGGCCTAAAGCTATCGTACCCAAAATATTCTTTTAGACAGCTAAAAAGTTTCATTTCCTCCATTTTGCGAATTTAGAGAAAATACTACTGAGATCTAAGAAATTAGTATTGAGATATGAGCCCTGAGATTTTTTTTGAACCTGGGGGAAGCTGTTCCACTTCGAAAAAAAGTAAACTAAAAATTCAGACTCCTGCGAAATCTAAAACCTGAGGGGTCTGAAAGCTTAAAAATTTTCCCGGGGTTGGTTTGATTTCAGCATTAATCATCCCTATAAAGTAAAAGGGTTCCGGGAGGTTATGGTCAGTAGGTTCTTTGTTTATCTGTCTTAATCCAGGGTTACAAAGCCATTTTAATTTCAATATACCCAAACTGATCCTGTAAACACTAATTTCTGCACTAATCTTAATCCCAACTTAAAAAAGCTTATTTTAGTCCGTAATTGGGAGTAAACTTAGGTTTTTAGACGGACTGACGTTGTGAAAAAGTAAAAAGAAGGAAATGTGGCGTGGATTAAAGAAATTATCTGCAAAACTCATTCACAGCGGAATCGTTGTACAGATTTGAAAAGATTTTGAGCAATATAGTGCAAGCATTGCGGAAAGGGAAGGCGGAACGTAAAACTTCTTTGTTCATTCCGGAACCGGAGCGGAGTAAATAAAAGATAAAAATCTGTGTGGAGGGAGATAAAAAGCCATCTCACAGCATTGATGCTAAAAACAATGCTTAGATCTGTTTTTATACGAGAGGTTAGCGGTCATTTTAGGAAAGCCGTCTACTTCACAATTTTTCGATCATTATAAAGTTTTATATATTTTTCAATGCAAAACCATTTAAAAGATGAACTACATAATGTCCTTTCAGGAAAGAGCAAAATTAGGTTTGGAACATTTATCCAAGCAATCGCCAGTTACCTTGACAATGGCGCGCAACCAAGCACAACTGTTGAAATCGAAAAGCATTTCAAAAAGGAAGAAACAAAGAGATTAACAGATTATATTTCAGAAAACAATCTTTGGATAGAAATTGATACTTCACAGTATGTTGGTGAAGGGGCGGAACAGAAAGCCTATCTTAAAGACACTGAAAATGTTTTAAAATTAAACGATAGTATATATTACAATTCTTGGAAAGATTACTTCTACAATTTGCTTCTGCATATTGCTTCTGCATAATTATTTCTTTCCCGACACAGCATATAACTTAATTGGCTTTACAAAAGAAAATGATGTTATATATGCAGTTGTCCAACAATCTTATGTTTCGATAAATGACAGCACGGATCTTGAAAAAGTGAAAGAGTTTTTGACCCTTAATGGTTTCCAAAATAAACGCAACAACGATTATTACAATCCAGATTTGGGAATCATATTGGAAGATCTACATGATGAAAATGTTTTAACAAGAAATGGTGTCCTGTATTTTATAGACACAGTCTTTTATTTAACGGAAACTTTTTGGGATAATAATTAAAAACAACCACTAAATATATAAAACAATGCTAAACCTTCACTAATCGAAAATTCGTGATCACTTGGTGCGGGCTTCATTGTTCTGCGGACAATCAAGCCCGCACTGTTATTATATGAAACCTTGGTAATAATTAAACTGGACGAGAATGGAAGGAGAAGGCCTAATACAGGTACTATTGGCTCTACAATCGAATTGAGTAATCATTATAAGTAAAAGGAAAAAATGCAACAACGAAAACTATCACTCCAGTAAAAGCAACTCATCCAGGAATATTATTTAAGGATGAAATAATTGCTACCTGAATTAAATCAATGTATCCTGGCAAAAGATTTAGGAGTTAAGCCTTCATTTTTAAATCAAGGCATCAAAGGTAAAAGCCTAGTAAGAGCTAACATTGCAATATTACTTGAAAAACTCTTGGTTTTCGGCTGATTATTAGATGAGATTTCAATCTCATATCTCGCCCTTTTCAAACCATTACCTGGGATACACCCTGGATAAAAGTAAATTTTATGACATTTCCTGTTAATCTATTAAAATTTATTAACGGGAACCCGTAAAATTATATATTCTTACCTTCACAAAGGTTGTTAAACCATTTTAGAAAAAACTAGGTTCAGGAAATACCCGAAAAATCGTGGCTTTCAACATTTCACTTACTGGCCGCACAGATCCTTTTGATTACCATCTGGTCATTACCGGAAAACAGGGGCTACTTTTGTTCTTAAAAAATGGACTTTACGGGTAAAGAAAAAATCAAAAGCGGATATGAAGACTAAAAGGGTTTTTTTCCGCAACCAGAGGCCAGTATACCAGAATTTTCCAGGCTACATGCATAAGCTTTGCTGGATTAACTTCACTCCAAACTAAGGGAGGTGAAATAAACAAGGAAATGAGAATAGAAGTTAGGGAAGAACCACTTTCTAAAATAATCGGCAAAGGAAAAGATAGGATGAAATAATTTAGTGGATATTAAACGTATTTTCAACAACCAAGGCTCTCAAAAATTGGGGATCAAATTAAGAAATACCCAATTATCGAATCCCAAATCAACAAATTACCGCCCGATCCTTCGGGACTGACGAAATCTTTTATACTTTTATGCAAACATTCAGGGCATGGCGAAACGCAAAAGACATTTGTTACGAAGACCGGAATCCTCCAAGGCATTAAATCAAATCCCGGGGACCGTAACCTACATTGGCAGGAAGCAGGCTGCGGAAACCAAACTGGAGGTAATTGATTACAACAAGGAAAATTTTGAACGTTACGAGTCCACCCATCCGGAGGATGCCTTCAAATTTGAAAATCCAGACAAAATCACCTGGATCAATATTGACGGACTTAGCAATACCCAGGAAATTGTAAAACTCGGCAAGTATTATGAATTGCATCCTCTTTTACTGGAAGACATTGCAAATACCAATCAGCGGCCAAAAATAGATGAATACCCCGGCTATATTTTTATGGTGGTAAAAATGCTTTATTTTCCCAAGATGAAATCCGATAAAAATATACATAACCTTGTCATTGAGCACATAAGCCTGGTAATGGGCAAGGGGTATTTACTTACTTTTCAGGAATCTGATGGAGATGTATTTGAGGGGGTAAGGGACCGAATTAAAAATAATAAGGGACAGATTCGCAGCAATGATACCGATTATTTGTTGTTTAGTCTGCTTGATGCCATTATTGATAATTATTTTGAGGTGATAGATATCATCAGTGAGAAAATTGAAATCCTGGAGGAAGAATTGTTACAAACTCAGGCCAATGATGAGATCACCTTCCAGATTCAGGAATTAAAACGTACTATTTTGCGCATAAGACGTGCGGTTTTCCCACTTCGCGAGGTACTTGGCCGGTTGGAAAAACTGGGGAACAATCTTATTGAGGAGAAAACCAGGAGCTATTTCAGGGATTTATACGATCACATTATCCAGGTTTCCGAAAACATTGATATCTATCGGGAAATGACGCGGGGCCTTATGGAAATGTACATGACTACCATCAGCAACAGAATGAACGAGGTGATGAAGGTGCTCACCATTATTGCCACGATCTTTATTCCGCTCACCTTTATTGCCGGGGTTTATGGGATGAATTTTGAGCATATGCCCGAATTGCAATGGAAATTCAGCTATTTTGTGCTCTGGGGTATTATGATCCTCATCTTTCTTTCGATGCTTTATTATTTCAGGAGAAAAAAGTGGTTGTAGGTTTTGGTATGAACAATTTGAAACACAAAATTTAATATTCAAAAAAAGATTCCATGAAATTGCTTTTTTTTAAATTATCGATACTAGTATTGTTTGCCGGGGTTTCCTGTGGACGGAATCCTGGGGAAAACACAAATAAAGAAATGAGAGTAAACACAATTTATACAGGGACCTACACCAAGACCGAAGGACATGTAAAGGGGCAGGCCGAAGGTATTTATTCCTTGATTCAAAATCCTGAAGATGGCAGCCTTATTTTTGGCAGCGAGGTTGCAGAGATCATCAATCCATCTTTTGTAAAGGTTTCCAGGGACCATAAATATCTATATGCCGTGAGCGAATTGGGTGAGAAGGATGCCGCTAGCGGCTTTATTTATTCCTATAAGATTAATCCCGATCACAGTCTCACCCAAACAGGAAAACGCTCTACAGAGGGCTATGCCCCCTGTCATATCGCCCTGGATCAAACAGGGGAGTTTGTTTTTGTTTCAAATTACCTGGGAGGGGTGGTCGTGGTGTATAAAAGGAAAGCCGATGGCAGCTTGGAAAAAACACAAAAGATCAGCCTGGATAACCCGGAGAGCTCCAACGCACATTCGGTAACGATCTCAGCAAATAACAAACACGCCTATATAGCGGATCTGGGAAATGATAAGATCCGGATATTTGATTTTGATTCGAAAAAAGGAGCATTATCAACCAACGAGCAGGCATTTCTGGAACTTGAAAAAGGGGCGGGACCAAGACATATTAGCCTGTCAAGGGATGAAAAAACTGCGTATTGCATCAATGAATTAAACAGTAGTGTCAGTGTTATGGCGATAAAAGGGAGCGGGGGATTGCAAAATATTCAAAATATATCCTGCATACCGGAGGATTTCACAGCTAAAAACTCCGCAGCCGATATTCACCTGCACCCCTCGGGAGAGTTCCTGTACGCCTCCAATCGCGGTCACAACACAATTGCAGCATTCAAAATAGAAGAAAATTCGGGAAAATTGGAAGGCTTGGGCTACACCTCCACCCAGGGAAAAACTCCTCGGAATTTTGCCATTTCTCCGGATGGAAAGTATCTCTACGCCGCAAACCAGGATTCCAATTCCATTTCAATTTTTAAAATTGATCCCGAAAACGGAGCCTTGATCCCGCATTTGGAACCCCTTGAGGTAAAAACCCCGGTGTGTATCGAATTTATGAATTAGAGGTTTTTACTTTCTGAAATAAAATGATTCCCTGGGAAAGCCATGGATGAGACAGGGTTTATATACTATCGCATGTAAAACAGGATTTTGTTTTATTTGGAAAGCTTTAAACCCTTGTGGGAATACAAATAATCTGCCACCTGGTAAAAAGAGATGGTTTCATTAAAAAAGGAAGAATCCGTTGGAATGGATTTGAGGTTGTTATTTGATGGGTCCCATTGATAAAAGGAGGCTTGCCTCTGGTCTCCCAGGATCAATAAACGGTTTTCCTTGAGCAATCCGAGTTTTCTGTAATTTCCTATAAAAGCGCGCTCGTCATCCTTGCTCATCTCAAAAATATCCTGACCAAAAAAGTTGCTTTTATACGTCCAGTTTAACAGAGAAAACAGGCTTGGAAAAAGGTCGATTTGTGAAACTAATTTTGAGATCTTTTGAGGAGGAAACTTCCCGCTGTTGATGATCATCGCCGGAATATGATATCTGGATACATTTAATTCCCATTTCCCGGCGCTACTGGCACAATGATCTGCCATTATTATAAAAACCGTATTTTCAAACCAGGGTTTTGATTTTGCTTCGCTCAGGAATTCTCCAATGGCAAAATCAGTGTATTTCACAGCGCCATTTCTACCTGTTCCCGAGGGAATATCGATTTTATCATCGGGATAGGTGTAGGGTTTATGATTTGAGGTGGTCATGATAAAATCAAAAAAAGATTTTTTATTGGCATACGCCAGATCTGCCTGTTGGATTACTTTTCGATATAGATCCCCATCACAAACCCCCCAGGCATTTTCAAAGCTAACCTCCTTATCCTCAATATTGGTACGTTTGGTGGTGATATCCCCGTCGGGTAAAAAACCACGGCCTCTATCGATAATATTAAACCCGCTTCCGCTAAAAAAAATGATCCATATTATCAAAATAGCCATCCCCCCCATAAAAGAAATTATTTTGATACCCCTGCTGTTTAAAAACCTCTCCAATGGTCAACAATCCCTGGTTATCTTGACGTTTTACAATACTTCTGCCGGGAGTAGGAGGAATGGATAGGCTAATGGCTTCCATGCCACGGACCGTCCTGGTTCCCGTAGCATATAGATTGGTAAACAAAATACTTGACTCTGCAAGAGAATCCAGGGTAGGGGTTAAATTTTCGGTATTGCCAAAACTCCCTAAAAATTCCGCACTCAAACTCTCGACACAAATAAAAATCACGTTGGGCCTTTGGGATTCCCCTGGATCAGAAATTAAATGTGCGATACTGTTTTCTCCAGGAATCGGAGTGGAATTTTGATTTGTGAGTTTGGCATTTACAATCCCAAAGGCTGTTTTTTGGTCAATTGTGTTATAAAATTCGGGATAACTCAGTTCATTATTTCTGAAGGCTGCAAAGAATGAATAAATCCCTGCTTTTGAAAGTTCATTATTGTATTTGTTTTCGGTTAATTCAGCTGATTTGCTGGTAATAAAGAAAGAAAAGAACAATACCAGGCCACTTATTAAAAAAGAAGGAACCAGTTTTTTACTTAAAGGGGTCGTATTGTTAAAAGTAGTTTTAAAAATTCCCTTCCGCTCAAATAAATAAATGGTGAGGCCTACCAGGGCACCCATGAATAATATTAGAATTGGCAATGGATAGGATTCGTTGATGTTTTTAACAACCTCATAAGTGTAGATCAAATAATCTACCGCGATAAAATTGAACCGGATTTGAAATTCATCCCAAAAGGTAATC
>JBGSWA010000169.1:0-3382 GCA_041752645.1 Gillisia sp.
GTTAAATAATAATTGCTATATTAGTATATTTATGCAAAATAAATATAGATGGAACTATTTTCCTGCCCGAAATGTCAAAATACTCACATTATTAGGAGTGGTATTGTCAGGGGAAAACAGCGCTATTTATGTAAAAAATGCACCTATTATTTCACGGTGAACAAGCTGGGAAAAAAGATTGACAGTTATTATGTCACCAAAGCCTTACAGCTCTATCTGGAAGGCTTGAGCTTTCGCGAGATCGAACGAATTTTAGGGGTGTCTCACGTCACTGTGAGCAACTGGGTAAGAGCCTATAAAATAAAAAAACCCACCAACTCAAATTACCACCCGACCTACCGGATTTTCAATCACCTTGAATTGGTGAATTATCTAAAAAACAAGGAGCAACTCTCAGGGGCAGGGATGATCATTACTGAGTTGGGAGATAAGTTCATGCTAATAAAATGGGAGCGTTTCAGGGATTAACTATACTTCTTTACAAAAAACTATAATAGATTTTTTTTATGCCCCATAAAAACAGAATTTAGGTTTAGAAATCCACCAGAGGATTTCATAAACTAAGCTCAATTTTTGTGAAAAAAATCCTTTGCATAAGCCTATTGGCACTTCTATCTTCAGAGGTGTTTTCACAGGGGGCTCCCGATTATGGATCAGGAATGAAGATCAGCTTCGACCAGGAAGGCTCCAAAACCCTCCGAATCATTGCCTGGGGCCAAATGTGGGCACAATACCAAAGGGATGTTCCCGATGGGCAAAAACCCTTGGAATTTTCCACAAAAAGAGCGCGATTATTAACCTATGCTCAGTTTGGCCCAAAATTCTTGATTCTCGCTCATTTTGGCCTCAACTCCCTAAATGCCGAAAATATGTCACCCCTTGGAAAAGATAATGGCTCACAGCTCTTCTTTCACGATTTCTATGTGCAGTACAGCCTGGCTAAAAATCACGCCATAGGTACAGGCTTGCATTATTGGAACGGGATTTCCAGATTAAACAGCCAGAGCACCCTTAATTTGATGACCCTGGATAACAACAGGCAATCCTGGGCTACCTTAGGACTTACCGACCAATTTGCCAGGCACCAGGGGGTGTACGCAAAGGGATCTATCGACAAATTTCAGTATCGCATTGCCATAAATGAAGCAATCACCAACGGATTAGACTCGAGAAATGTGCAGGAATCCCCCGCCACTACTGTATATGCCGGCAGAAGAGTCCTTGGTTCAGGGGATGCCGGATTTAACTATGCCGGTTATTTTGAATACAATTTCTTAGACCAGGAGAGCAATTTCCTGCCTTACAAAGTGGGCAGCTATATGGGAACAAAAAAAGTGTTTAACCTGGGGGCGGGATTCTTTATACATCCAAAGGGCAGCCTGCGATCCGATGAGGGCACCATCTCCGGGGAAGATGTTTCCATTTTCGCAGTTGATGCATTTTATGACGCCCCGCTTGGAGAGAACAAAGGTGCCATTACCGCTTATGCCGTTTTCCAGAACAACGACTACGGTGAAAATTATTTATTTAGTGCTTACGGTACAGGAAGTATGGTATACGGTCATATTGGTTATATGATCCCAACAGAAAAACTCACCAAATTACAACCTTATGTCTCTTTTGCATCAAACAGTTATGATGCCGTAGATGACAATAGAAATGTTTTTGGAATTGGCACTAATCTCTTTATGAATGGACACCATTCAAAACTGACATTGGAATACAAAAACGAAAAATTCGGAAATAGCGAATCCGGAACGCTCACCCTTCAAGCAATGATTTACTTATAAACCAACCTTTTAATCACAAAATTATGGAAAAACAACAAAAAGCAACTGCATATTGGAAGGAGAACCTAAGATACCTTCTGATCTTGCTCAGCATCTGGTTCCTGGTTTCCTATGGCGCAGGTATCCTGTTCAAGGATTTATTGGATAACTTTTCCCTGGGTGGATTTCCCCTTGGATTCTGGTTTGCACAACAAGGTTCTATTTATGTATTTGTAATCCTGATTTTTGTCTACGTTCGACTTATGAACAAATTGGATAAAAAATACGGATATGACAAATAAAACAAACTTCTCAATCTCTTACAAACTAACTAATTAATTTTTACAGAAATGGATGTACAAACTTGGACATATATAATTGTAGGGCTATCCTTTGCGCTCTATATAGGAATTGCAATCTGGTCAAGGGCAGGTTCAACTAAAGAATTTTATATCGCTGGAGGTGGCGTTTCACCACTGGCAAACGGAATGGCAACCGCTGCCGACTGGATGAGTGCCGCATCCTATATATCCATGGCTGGGCTTATTTCCTTTATGGGATATGACGGAGCCGTCTTTTTAATGGGCTGGACAGGCGGATATGTGCTGCTGGCATTATTGCTTGCTCCCTATTTGAGAAAATTCGGAAAATTCACCGTCCCCGATTTTATAGGAGATCGTTATTACTCTAACACGGCCCGAATTGTAGCAGTAGTTTGTGCAGTGATAATCTCATTTACTTATGTTGCCGGGCAAATGCGTGGCGCGGGAGTTGTTTTTTCCAAATTCCTGGAAGTTGATATTGATACCGGAGTTTACATTGGTGTTGTTATAATCCTGTTTTATGCGGTTTTAGGAGGAATGAAGGGAGTTACCTATACTCAGGTAGCACAATATTGTGTTTTGATCTTTGCCTTTATGGTTCCCGCTATCTTTATATCTATTCAAATGACGGGAAACCCAGTTCCACAAATTGGAATGGGAAGCACCTTAACCGGGACGGATACGTATTTAATAGACAAATTAAATAGTTTGTCCACAGAACTCGGTTTTACACAATATACTAATGGCACAAAATCCATGATTGATGTAATTGCAATCACACTTGCCCTTATGGTGGGTACCGCAGGTTTGCCCCACGTAATTGTTCGCTTTTTTACAGTGAAAAAAGTTAAAGATGCAAGAAAATCTGCAGGCTTAGCGCTATTGTTTATTGCAATACTTTATACTACGGCCCCTGCAATTTCCATATTTGCACGAACCAATTTGATTACTACCGTGAGCAATCAGGATTACGTCAATATGCCGGGTTGGTTTAAAACCTGGGAAAAAACCGGGCTGATAGCGTTCGATGATAAAAACAGCGATGGTAAAATTCAATATGTGGCAGACAAAGGGACCAATGAACTAACTATAGATAATGACATTATTGTTCTTGCAAACCCTGAAATAGCCAATTTACCGAACTGGGTAATCGCTTTGGTTGCTGCAGGTGCTTTAGCCGCTGCTTTGTCTACTGCTGCCGGTTTATTGTTGGTAATTTCATCTGCTATATCACATGATTTGATTAAAAGAATAATCAAACCGGACATTTCCGATAAAGGTGAATTATGG
>JBGSWA010000170.1:0-3397 GCA_041752645.1 Gillisia sp.
TTGCATACCATTTTGCGTACACTACTAATTGATCGCAATTTTCTGCCAGGCTTTTTAAATCATCTTTCATTTTTTGAATAACAAACGGAAAGCCCAAAGCCGTTGCCATTTTACTATTGAACCTGGTAAGGTTATAACCAACTTTGTAAGGCAACATAGCTGTAGCACTTAACAACGAGTTTTTAAATGAAGAAATCTTTTGCTGATAAAAATAACATTCAGTGCATTTCCTTATTTCTATTTTTCCATTGCACAAATCTTTATCCTTATAAACAAGGCTACCCGTTTTGCAACTATAACTTGCTAAATGAAAAGTCATCACTGTTTTAAACCCTTCTTTTTTTGCAGCCAATACATGATGAAGCGTTATGCCACTGCCCCATTCCAACTCATGAAAGTGAACTATATCAGGCTTTTCCTCTTTCAATATTTCAATAAAAGTCAACACACCATGCGGCTTTCTTTTTCCCATGATTAAGGCCCGATCCATAGTAGAAGTTTCGGCAAACTGGATCACTCTTATGCCTTCATAAAAGTACTCTGAGTTGGTATCACTGTTGTAATTTGGAATGAGTATTAAAGCATTTATGTCTTTTTTAATCAATTCCCTTGCCAGTGAAAACGCATAAATCTCCGTTCCGGCAACCTGCCCGGGCAAAAAGTAATTGAGACAATGGATTATTTTCAAGCTATTGCATTTTCTTTTTCGAAGTAATAGTTCTTGTCGGTGCTTATACGATTATCTTTTACAAAACGATGGTCTGCCAACTTTTGAAAAATAAAATCAATATCAGTCGGCTTTAGAAGTGATGGGTGCAACTCAAACTGAACTTTAACAATGGTTTGAAAATCAATAATGGCAAACACATCAATTTCATTGCCCTCAATATCCATCACCAGGTAAGTTGGCGCACATTGCCTGATGGTTTCATTCAGATCCAATAAGGGTACCGTTATTTTTTTAGCAAATTCGCCACCACTCTTTTGGGAAGAAAATAAAAAATCATTTTTCGGTACAAATTCATTGCTTTTGTTTTTGTCACCCAACAATACAATTTGAAAATTCGGATGCACATTGTTCTTTTCAAATACCTCTTTCACAACCTCTTCTAAATAAGGATTTGCTTCGTATGTGTAAACATTTTCATTCCCTGCTATTTTTGCGCAGCAGGCAGCAATAAAACCAATGCCGGTACCTAATTCCAGCACGATATCTGCTGTTTCAAGTTTAGATTTTATTATACTGATTTCTTCGCATTCGTATGTCCCATCATCAATAAAGCGCAAAACAGAATAGCCATATTTCAGGTATACGGGCAGGAAAATACCACTTACGTTTTTCCATTTATTAACCCGGTAATAAATATTATACCAGCCCATTCTTAATAACCTGATCACATGAAATTTTATTGAATCAATGATGTTCATAGCTTACTTAGCGGGGACAATAAATCGGTAATGTGATTAAACAATATGCTACAAAAAAATGAAACACTGGTAATAGTAAAACGTAAAAGTAAGTCTTAATAATACCGGTGCTGTAAGCTTTTACATTCTTCAAAAAACTTTTATAAAACTGGCAATAAATTTTCAACCGTCTTATTTTTACGCAATGAGGTAATAAAGTCTTTTGAAGTAAGACCCAGGCATTTTCTCCGTTTCAAAGCCGAAGACACTTTTCCTTTTGCAATGCTTTGAATTAGTCTGCGGCACTTGATACTTTTCAGATTGGTAATAATGGCTTTTCTTTCTTCTAACGGTAATGGTGTCTGATCATCCATCAGGATCGTTTCATTCAATTCCTGCCTGGTTGCTTCTACCGTATTGTCTCTTCTTTCTTCAGCAATCTGCTGCCCGTCATGTTCTCTCCAATAAAACTGCCCGGGCGGGATTAACACAAGACTATTTCTTTGAAAAATACGAAGCCACAATTCTGTATCACCCACATACCTTTTTCCGCTGAAGCCTCCAAATTGTTCAAAAATATCCCTTCGTATAATGGTTCCCGTGGGTCCTGCCGTCAGTAATAAATTCCGGTAATAATATAGCCGATAGATCTCAGCCGGATAAAAAATTTTAGGATAAATAATATTCCCAACATACTGGGAAACGCCCATTGCTGCTTCCGGGTATTTTTCCATACATAACACCATTACATCGAGCGCCCATGGAAATATAAGATCATCACTATCTAAGTATTTTAGGTACTTACCAATCGCATAAGACGCTGCTTTGTTCCTGTTAGGGTAATCGCCCAAATTACGTTCATTGACATAAATTTTAATCCGCTTGTCTTTATCAGCGAAGGCCTGAGCAATTGAAACGGTATCGTCTTTTGACCCATCGTCTACAATAATTAATTCCCAGTTTTGATAGGTTGACAACAAGACGGATTCTATCGCTTCGGCAATGTATTGCTCTCTATTGTAGGCTGTCATGAGAACGGAGATAAGGGATGTTGAACTCACAAACTTTCAAATAAGATTTTGATTTAAATCCCTTTCTAACTCCCTACCAATCACATCCCAGGAATATTCTTTTTCGATAAGATTTCTCCCATTTATACTCATTTTTTCAGCTAATTCAAAATTTTGTAAAACCTGAACTATACTTTCACTAAAGTCTTCCGGAGAATCAGCGATTAAAATATTTTGGTTATGGGAGTGATTAATTCCTTCTGCGCCGATAGAGCTACTTACCACAGGAATGCCCAAACTCATTGCTTCTAATATTTTCAGTCTTGTTCCACTTCCGTGCAGCACAGGAACAATAGCAACCTGGGCATTACGGTAATACGGTCTCACATCGGCCACTTCTCCTACAAGATTTACACCACTGCTTTTGCCAATTATTTCAATCAATTCCAAACAAGGTGTTCCTCTTCCTATGATCGAAATGGTAACATCAAAAAATTGTTTTATTAATTTAGGCCAAACATTTTGCAAAAACCAAATGATTCCCTCGCTGTTCGGATTATAATCAAGAGATCCACAAAATAGAATCTGCATCTTTCTATTTGACAACAGAGCAGGTTGATAAGAATTGAATGTGGAATCGACACCATTAGGGACGACCAAAACCTTTACCCGATTTTCATTTAAGTGACGAAAAATACTAGCATCTTTTTCACTACACGCAAACAATAGATCAAAGGTTTTGTATATGTCAGATTCTTGTTTCTTTATGGCTTCAATGCTCTTTAATGCTAATTCATTTTTCAATAGTATGTGATCGACATTGTGTGCGTCCAAAATGAATTTTGCACTAGGAAATACTTTCTTGATTTTGTGGT
This sequence comes from Gillisia sp., assembly GCA_041752645.1. Classification (GTDB taxonomy): domain Bacteria; phylum Bacteroidota; class Bacteroidia; order Flavobacteriales; family Flavobacteriaceae; genus Gillisia. Next base: position 3,293 of record JBGSWA010000170.1, read on the forward strand.
AAATCGCCAGGGATTGAATGTGCTCAAACAATATGATATCATAATTCCCTTTTTTTATTCTATCCCAAAGTGGGATTAAATCCAGGAGCAAAGTACTGGTATCAG
>JBGSWA010000171.1:0-21815 GCA_041752645.1 Gillisia sp.
CCTGATTTCTTAACAGAATTCCCAATACCCCCAATACAAACAAAAATGCCATTCCGCCTTCATAAGAAGTAAACCTATAAAAGATCCAAAATAAGAAAACCGGGATTGCCATAAGTGGAATTCCAACCAGCCACTGGGCGGCCCCTGCCCCCTGGTAATTCATAAACGGACTCTTATCAAGATCAATGCGTTTTTTATTAAAAGATCCCACAAATAAAAGTAAGGGAATATTGATTCCAATATTGTAAACAGCACAAACGAGATTCAAAGCAAAAATTCTCCAACCAAAATATACATAAGGAGTCGTTAAAATAGCCAAAACCACCACGCTAAAGCTAATAAGGCCCGCCTTTGCATTTAAATATTTATCCATTGGAATATTCTGTGCCATAATTAGTGGGTAATAGCTCGCATCCCAGGCCGGAACAAACTGCCCAAAATTCATCATAAAAATTCCCGTCATAAAAATTCCCACAAACACAAAAAAGCCCGGCAGCTCCTGATAGGTGTCCTGAGTATAAAATATCAACCCGTAGCCCAGTAAAAGAAATGACATATAAATGGCAGTTTTGGGTCTTTTATTTCGCCAAATCAATTTTAAATCCAATTGTAGATACGGAGCAAGTTCACCAAAACGCCTGGTCCATAGAAATTCTTTTGTGTCGGCACTTTTTTCATTTCCATTTAAGGTGGCGTCTAAGTAAAATTTGTTTTCCAGGTCTTTCCGGTTCCATTTGTATAGGAACAAAAACAACAATACCGGAATTAAAGCTAAAAATGGGTAATCAATAATTCCATTTAAGCCTTTCCCAAACCAAATACTGATTTCAAATAATTTAAAATATTCCAACAAAGCCAGGGATGTAATTCCCAACCCTACAGGGATCAACGCTTTTAAATTATCGGTAAATCTTTTTTTGATTATGAAATTGGCAAAATTTACAGACAGGGTTAAACCAATCATGGCAATGATCCATGCCAAAATTGAACTTACGGGAAATTCGTTTTTATAAATATTAAAAATTCCGAAAGGAACTACTATCAGCAGGGGAAGAAAGTTGAAAAATGAAACCAGGGATTTCAGGAGCACAAAATTAACCACTTTCCTTTTCTGGATAGGGAGAATTAAAAGAGGTTTTATGTCAAGAACAGGCAGGGTTTGTAAAAAAAATCTATAGGAAAGTTCTGAAAACAGCCATAGCAGCATAAATCGGTTGACAATAAAAAGGGGTTTTTCTCCCGGATAATATTCCTGAATTAGTGGATATAGCCCGATCCCGATCAATAAAAAGGCCAGGGTAAAATAAAGACCCAGAAATACCATTAAAATTTTCAAGCCAAGGCTCTTTCCTGCACTGGCCGATCTTATAATTGCTTTCCATTCCAGCGAGATTAAACGCTTAAACATTTTTGTGGTTTTTAAACAAGTGTTGAAATTTACTGATTTGTTTCATTCTAAAAACACCAGTCTTTGTATTTTTGTAATTAAATATCATGACATGAACGCATTTTATGCTTTAAAGATAAAAGAAATTATACGTGAAACCGCGCAAGCTGTGAGTTTATCTTTTGAAATTCCCCCTGAATTGCAGGACAAATTTTCTTTTAAAGCAGGGCAATATACTACTTTGAAAATTCCGTTGGAGGAAAAAGAGATCCGGCGTGCATATTCTCTGTGTTCGCCACCCAATTGCGGCGAATTTAAGGTCACTGTCAAAGAGGTTCCCAATGGAATCTTTTCAGCCTTGGCAAACAACAAATTAAAAGCAGGGGATGTATTGGAGGTACACCCTCCGGAAGGCAAATTTATTTTCGAACCGGGAGACATTTCACAAAACTATGCAGCCTTTGCAGTAGGAAGTGGGATCACCCCAGTGATGTCCATCCTAAAGTCCGTATTATTTCAGGAACCGGGAAGCAAATTTGTACTGGTTTACGGCAACAGGTCACTTGATGATACCATCTTCTATAAAGAGCTGTTGGAACTTCAGATTAAATTTCCAGACAGACTTTTTATTGAATTTATTTATAGCCGTACCCGTGAAGAGAATTCCCAATTTGGAAGGATCGAAAAGAGCACCGTAAATTATGTACTTGAAAATAAATTCGATGACACCGAATTTAAATCCTTTTATTTATGCGGCCCGGAGGAAATGATCGAGAATGTGACCGGCATACTCAAAGAAAAAGGGATTCTGGAAGAAAATATTTTATTTGAATTGTTTACGGTAAAAGATACCGGGTCAATTGAGGTAAATGTAGAAGGGGAAACAAAACTGACCATCATGGTAGACGATCAGGAGACGACTTTTTCAATGGATAAAATGAAAACAGTGCTGGAAGTAGCTTTGGACCACGATTTAGATGTCCCTTATTCCTGCCAGGGCGGAATATGCAGCAGCTGCATTGCCAGAATAAAAGAAGGCACGGCTGTAATGCGTAAAAATCAAATTTTAACCGATGGCGAAATTGCTGAAGGATTGATTTTAACCTGCCAGGCACAACCCACCAGCACAATCTTAATTGTGGATTATGACGATGTGTAGCCAGAAGCCTACAAGGGGTAGCATTTAATGCTCTATAATGAATATTAAGGTTTGTCTTTCGGGATATGAATACAATAAATAAGAGGATCCTGAAAAAAGTAAGGACCCGGTCATTTATAATAATTTTCAATCTCAATTAAACGCCCCCTTCAGGGGCCTTGGGATTTTTAATTTTTTCTACCACTTTTTCAGCTGGAATACTTCTCATAACCTCCTCATAACCTTTGGGGACTATATTTCCATAGACCGAAGTGGGGATTTTTTGAAATTTTTGAAGATCGGGTAAGATGCAATTTTCCATGGGCTGATTAAAAGCCATAAAACCTGCATACGGGTGGGTGACGCCCCAAAGCGTGATCACCGGAACTCCGTACATTGCAGCCAGATGTGCATTCCCACTGTCCATAGACAACATAGTATCTAAATTTGAAATAAGCGAAAGTTCCTCCTTCAAATTCAGCTTCCCCGCAACTGAAATAACATTATCGAATTTCTTAGCCAAGGTATCAAGTTTTTCAGTTTCAGATTTTCCTCCACCAAAAAGAAAAATTTTCAGTTGCCCGCTTTGATTAAGTTTACCGAGTACTTCCTCCATCATATCCAGCGGATATACCTTGGAAATGTGCTGGGCAAAAGGGGCTATTCCTACCCATTTCAGCAAATTAGTCCCGGTAATTTCTCTGGTCTTCTGGGAGATTATTTGTTTTGAAGGGTATTTGTGATTCTTTAAATCTATTGGGTAACCCAGTTCGGCAAAAACATCGGCGTAACGTTGGTGGGTTGATTTGAGTTGCTTAAAAACCTTGTTTTTTTCGGAAGTGAGCAATTTTTTTTCCGGCCTTCCTTTGTCTATTTGTTTATCGGGGATTCCATAAAAATAAAATACACATTTCAATACCTTGCTGCGCAATACATTATGAAGGTCGGCCACCGCATTTATCCCCAAATCCCGCAAGTCTTTTGCAAGCCGATACAGTCCAAGAATCCCTCTGTGCATGCCTTTTATGTCAGCTTCAAAAACCTCAACATTCTTAATTCCACTTAAAACAGGGGCAAAAAAAGCGCGGGTAAGTACCGTTATTTTAAGATTGGGATATGTCGAGGTAAGCACCCGTAAAACCGGCACCAACATGGCAACATCTCCCAATGCCGATAGCCGGATAACCAGGATATGTACTGCCTTTTCTTCCATTGGGATCTCCTGTGGAGCGGCGGAAATGTTTTCTGTTTTGAAAGGTAGGGCCGCCACTGGTATTATTTATTTCTCAAAACCGGATTCAATTCTTCATCGTTATACATCTTCATTTGTTTGTACACCTTCATGAATTTATCGCCGTTTTCAATATCTCTCAGCAAATGATCAATCGCACCGGAAAGGTCTCTGCACTGTTCAAGCAAAACATCCAGTTTTAATTGACATTTTCTACGGTGCTCCTGGGAGGCATCGCTCCTGTTTGCCTCTTCTTCCATATGGTATATTTTGAGGGCCAATATGGAAAGCCTGTCCAGTGCCCAGGCCGGACTTTCGGAATTGATGGTAGCATTTATTTTTGGTTTTACCTTATTGAATTTCTCAAGAAAATAACTGTCAATAAATTCTACCATATCGGTTCTATCCTGATTGGAAGCATCGATCTGTCTTTTGAGTTTTAATGCAGAAACAGGGTCTATATTTGGATCTCTTATAATATCTTCATAATGCCATTGCACAGTGTCTATCCAGCATTTTCGGTATAATAAATGTTCAATTAATTGGGAGGTTTTATCGTACGGATTGTCAAAGGGCTGATCCACCGCATTAATTTTGTGGTATTTTTTAATTACGTCCTGAAAAATTTTGTTTGCTTTTTCTGAAAACATGCTTCCTGTTTTTTTTCTAATATGTGTAAAAATTCTGTTGTTGCAGAGATTGCAGTTTATCGGCTTTAAAACGTTGATACTCTAGAGTAGCCAGATCTTATTTTCCAAACTCCCGCATAATTTGTTTTATTTCAACCACAGGCATCAAGCCTTCGTTGAATAGCTCAAAAAAACATACTTAAAATCCGCATTTTTCAGCACCATTTCAAAGGATATTTTAATCACTCCGCTCTTACAGTATGACGAGCGATAATACTCTTAGCTCGTTTTTCCGTTAGGCACAAAGGTATCATATTTTGCAATGGTATTCAAAATGGCAATTGGGCTGATACTTCCGCGCGTTGTATCGGATCCGGATACAGGATATCACTTCTATTTCTTTTCCATGCTCTTTGGCGTCCTTGTAAAATACCTGATTCGGATTTTTCGTAATTTCAAAAAACAGCGGCCGAAACACGTGTTTTTTTGCCGCGGAAACCTTTATCTTCTTCAAATATGCTCGGTAGTCTGCAGCTGTATTGGCAACTTTATCAGCCCTTTCTATCAAAGGTGTCAGCAGAAAGTAATACCTATTAGTATTACTTTCTGCCGATTCCTTCTTCCAGGTTTATATCTGTTGTCTCACTACATCGATCTTTTCTCCGTTTTCATTTATAAAATAAGACTCTCTGGCCATTTATTTCGTTAAGCTTATTTAAATAAATTTCATATTCCTGCGCCTGATGGTTTCCAATACATTTTGGAGCAAAACATAGTTGTAAAATTCCATATCGTTTGCCATCAAGTTTTTTCAGAAGTTTTAAAACTTCTCAACACGGTTCCCTTGACGGCAAAAAAATCGCAGTGCATTGTATCACTCAAATCCTTTGAAACCATCACTTCCACATTTGATTTTATTAAATTTTCGAGTTTGTTATTAGAACTTATATAATTGATTTAATTACCCAGTTAAAATCAGAAAATGTAGTTTTTACGGATAAAATTCAAATTCTTTTAATTGTGAACTCTCAAAAGTAATGAAATCCTTTTCAATGATTTGCCTCCACCAGGAAGTTTCGGCCTCAATTTCCAGTCTTGATCGTTTTATTCATAAACCACAAGGAACAACTTGCTGCAAATGTGTTGATTGGTACTGTGCTCTGATTTTTATATAACCAGGCGATCAGCTTTTGGAATATGCTAATGCAAATTCCAAAAGCTGGTTAAACACAATTGGAAAAAATACTAGTTTTACCCTACAAATCAATTCTCAAGAAAATAAAATCGGGAAGGTATAATGTTCTAAATTCCTTATATCTCATTAAAAATTTGGCTTACCTCCCTAGAGATCAAGAAGCTGAACCTCCGGTTGCCTCTGCAATCAAAAAATCATTTCTAGTGAATTCATGTTTTTAGGAATCTCTGAAATTTTCGATCTCAACGTATTATAACCCTAATCTAATATAGTAAATTTGATTTCTGTCCAAACATCATTTTGTTTCTTTCCTCAATCACAGGAACTGCCCAGGGGTCTTTTTAAATTCCTCAATATTGCTTACTTTGAATTTTATTGTCCGGAATAAAATTATTACTGCTTATAATTATGCTTATACTTCAGAATTAATATTTGATGGGAATAAGCTTATATCCTTTCATTGCTTCAAAGGAAAATTGGAACCAAAATTGGCATTAAAACAAGACCTATTAAAAGAATTTCCTTGAAAATATGATCCTGTTTACTTTCAAAATAATTGGAAATTATTATAGATAACGGCACAAAAAAGAAGAGCAATTCACTCCCGTTTTTTACAGGGGAAAAAAAACTCACCCCGATGGAAACCACCAAAGTTAGAAAAACCAAAAAATATGTTGGCCGTGAATTAATATTGGCTTTTTTAAACAACTGGAAATAATAGAACAGTGTCCATAAAGTCAATGCTAAAATTATGCTTAACGGGATCAGCAATTTTGGATCCTGATAATGTTCAAATTTGAAACTGCTTTCCTGAAACCAGGCTGAAAAAGTGTAAAATTGATCGTTAATAAGGAGGTGAAAGCCTGTGACAAGGGAAAAAACTGCAAAAAAAGCAATTATGGGAATCAACCAGTTTTTAAAATAATTGGCTGCCTGCAACAAAATTCCAATATAAACAATGATTAAAAACAAAAAGGCCCAAAAATAAAACAGCGATGCAATACATACCCAAAATGTTGCGTCAAAAATCTTTTTTGAAATATCCTTTTGGGTTTTCAGACTTATTATCCTTCTCAGGGCAAGTAAAACACAAAGGTTGGCCACAATGATTTGATTGTCCTTTAAAATGGCCCAAAAGGAAACTGAAAATATGGCGAAAATTATAATTTTATAGGCACTTCGCAGTGTGAGATCATTCTTTTTTGCAATAAAATCCAATACTACAACACTAAGTAAAAAGGCCAGGAACACCCCAATTTTTTCTGCGAGCAGTGAAAAACTAAAGGAAGAGATCACCTTATGAGAATTAGCTATTATAAAAAATACCACCATAAATAAAATGGCAGTAATAAAATTAATAGGTTTTGATTTGCTAAAAAAGCTTGTTAGCATTATTGTTTTTTATATTTTTGTGACTTAATAAAACAAAGTTATACAATGAAAGAAATATTTGAAGGCATCGCCTGGCTTTTTGAGGAAGTTTTGTTTATTCCTTTCAATGCGCTTCGTGAACTGGAATTAAGCAGCTGGTTTTTAGCCAATTTTATGAATTGGATCTTCATTGTTATAGGTTTTGCAGCCTTTTTATTCTGGATGTTGCAACTTAAAAAATTCAATGATAATAACGAAGAGGACCGCGATCCAACTGCACATTCGTTCTTAGGATAAATCAAATCCAAGATCTTTTCTATAATACATCTTATCAAAATGTAGTTTTTCTACATTTTGATAAGATTTTTTTAGTGCCTCTTTGTAATCTTTTCCCATAGAAGTAACCGCAAGTACACGGCCTCCATTTGATATAATTTTTCCGTCTTTTTCTGCGGTTCCGGCGTGATAAATTATGGATCCCTCTACGGCATCAATCCCCGTAATTTCCTTTCCTTTCTCGTATTCTTCAGGATAACCCCCGGAGGTCAACACCACGGTAACCGCACTTTGATCATCAATTTCCAGGGTGGCTTTGTTTAATTTTTGCTGTGAAACCTTTATCAGCAGTTCCACAAAATCCGATTTTATTCTCGGTAAAACAACTTCGGCTTCAGGATCACCCATCCTTACATTGTATTCAATAACATAGGGTTCATTTCCTACTTTTATAATTCCTATAAAAACAAAACCCTTGTACTCAATCTTTTCTTCCTGTAAACCTTTAATGGTCGGCTTTACGATGCGTTGCTCAATTTTATCCATAAGCACCTTATCTGCAAAGGGCACTGGTGAAATGGCGCCCATTCCACCAGTGTTCAAACCGGTATTTCCTTCACCTATGCGTTTATAATCCTTGGCAGTTGGAAGAATCTTATAGTTCTTCCCATCGGTTAACACAAAAACACTCAACTCAATTCCGTCTAAAAATTCTTCTATCACTACTTTTCTCCCGGCATCACCAAATTTTTTGTCCAGCAACATATGCCCAAGTTCTTCCTGCGCCTCCGTTAAATCGTCAATAATCAAAACTCCCTTTCCCCCGGCAAGGCCATCGGCTTTTAAAACATACGGAGGTTTCAGTTTTTCTAAAAAAGCCTTTCCGGCGTTTAAACTTATTGCTGTAAAACATTCATAAGCTGCAGTTGGAATGTTGTGCAGATACATAAATTCCTTGGCGCGCTCTTTACTTCCTTCCAACAAGGCTCCGCGTTCGGAAGGCCCTATTAATGCAATATCCTTAAGCTGTGGGTCGTCAGTGAAGAAATCGTATATTCCCAGGACAAGAGGATCTTCCGGCCCCACTACCACTATATTTATATTCTCTTTTAATACAAAAGCCTTTATAGCATCAAAATCAGTTACCTTTAAATCTATGTTTTCGGCTATTTGAGCTGTTCCTGCATTTCCAGGCGCTACAAAAAGTTTTTGGCAATGTTTACTCTCTAAAATTTTTAAAGCAAATGCATGTTCACGCCCTCCAGCACCCAATATTAAAATATTCATATAGAAGTTATTTAATGTTCTTGTGTCAAAAATAATTGTTTGTAAATTGTAGCACTAATATTTTCTGATAAAATAAAACTATTTAAATTTTTGAACTGGTTTAAAATCTCCCTGCAGCTCAACAAATACCCTATCAACCGGGCGCAAAAACTATTGCGAAAAATACAGAATATTCCGGAGAGCGATTACCAAAATTATCTTGAAAATCAAAAAAATGCAATAGTCCGGTTTCACCTGACCCACAATTCATTTTACAGGGATTTTTTTGGCAACAGGTATTTTACCAATTGGGAAGAAGTTCCAGTGATGCAAAAATCTGATCTGCAACGCCCCTTAAAGGAACGATTGAGCGAGGGATACCATAAAAGAAAAAGCTATGTTGGAAAAACCTCTGGTTCAAGTGGGCATCCGTTTATATTTGCCAAAGACCGTTTCTGTCATGCCCTCACCTGGGCCGAGTTCATAGATCGCTACAACTGGATCGGTATTAACCTCAACAAATCACTTCAGGCACGCTTTTATGGAATTCCGCTGGATCTTTACGGCAATCTGGTAGAGCGATTCAAGGACAGGATCAGCCTGAGGCGAAGATTTAATATTTTTGATCTAAGCGATCAAAAGTTGGAAGGGTTTTTGGACCGTTTTAAAAAATTAAATTTCGAATACATCAACGGATATACCAGTTCAATACTGCTTTTTGCAAAATATCTGGAAAAACGCCAACTCGTTTTAACCGATATTTGCCCGAATTTAAAGGTATGCATTGTCACTTCCGAAAAACTTTTTGAAAACGATAAAAAACTCATCGAATCGGCCTTTGGAGTGTCAGTTATCAACGAGTACGGTGCAAGTGAAGTTGGCTTGATTGCCTTTGAAAGATCAAGTGAGGAATGGCTGGTAAACTCTGAAAGTTTATTTATTGAGGTTTTGGATGAGCATAACCGGATCCTGCCTTATGGGGAGGAAGGACGGATTGTTGTCACCTCCCTCTACAACAAGGCACATCCTATGATTCGTTACGAAATTGGAGATACAGGAACCCTTTCAAAAAACAGCTCCTTTAAAAAACCAATTCTAAAGAAATTAACAGGAAGAACCAATGATGTGGCAATACTTTCCAATGGGAAAGTGGTCCCGGGACTCACCTTTTATTATGTGACCAAATCCATAATTGAAGATGCGGGAAGTATCAAGGAATTTATAATTATTCAAACCCATAAAGATCGGTTTAAAATTGAATATGTAAGCGACCACGAATTTTCCAAGGTACAGATCAATAAAATTTTGAGCGCCATTAAAATATTTGTAGGGAAAAACCTCAGGGTGGATATCGAGCGAAAACCGGTATTATTAAGAAATAAAAGCGGGAAATTAAAACAATTTACCTCACTGGTTTAAGGTTTTAACTTGTTTTTTCTTAAGCATAAAATGTTCCCATAAAAAAAAAAACATACAAGTACAGCTTTTCAGCAAGCCATAACCCAATACCCTATGATAGATCTGAAAATTATATTTTAAAAGAGCGGGTTTATTGTTGGATATTGAATTCGCTCGAAGTCTGTAAACCGCTAGAGGTTCTAGAATTCCATGGGCAGAACCGGCCTTTTCCAGGACGGAAAGCCACAATCCCCAATCCTGTCTTTTCCGAAGTAACGGACTGTAAATTTTTCCGATTTTATCAGTATTATACATACCCGTGAGGTTTCCAACGTAGTTGGATCTCAAGAGTTTTTTATAGCTCAATTCCGGTAAAGATTCCACAATTTCAGGAAGCAATTGGCCGGTTTCTGCCATCAGCCGGTAGCTGGAGAAACTCATTGCCAGATTACTCTTCAACATAAAATTCACCTGAACTACCAATTTTTCCGGGGCCCAAAGATCATCGGCATCCAAAAAGGCGATAAACGATCCTTTTGCGGCTTTTATCCCTGTATTCCTGGAAGCTCCGGCTCCCAGGTTTTTTGGATTTTTAAATACCTTTATACGGGAATCCAAACAGACAAAATTTTCTACCAAAGCTAGGGTCAAATCATTTGAAGCATCATCTATAACCAGCAATTCCCAATTTAAATAAGTTTGTTTTTGCACCGATTGAATTGACGCGACAATAAACTCAGCCGAATTATAAGTGGGCATAATTACTGAAACCAGGGGCGAATCTTTCATAATTGCCTTTAGCGTTTTATGTGCTTTGTAAAATCTTTGTGTTCGCTTTTAAACAATTCTTCCTGGCTGAGGCTTTTAAAGTAATCATACGAGATTTTCATTCCAGCTGATCGGGAAACCATTGGTTCCCATCCCAGAATTTCTTTCGCTCTGGTAATATCTGGCTGACGCTTCAGGGGATCGTCCTGTGGCAGGGATTTATAAATAATTTTTTGACTGGAATTGGTTAGTTTTATAATTTCCTCGGCAAACTCTTTGATGGTAATTTCCTCCGGGTTTCCAATGTTTACAGGTTCGCTGTAATTGCTGAGCAGCAAACGATAAATTCCTTCAATTTGATCGTCTACATAACAAAAAGAACGGGTTTGAGAACCGTCGCCAAAGACGGTGAGATCTTCCCCCCGCAGCGCTTGCCCAATAAACGCGGGAATTACTCTTCCGTCATTTAATCGCATTCTTGGTCCATAGGTATTAAAGATACGCGCTATCCTGGTTTCCAGGCCATGAAACCTATGATAGGCCATGGTCATGGATTCCTGGAATCGTTTGGCTTCATCATAAACCCCACGAGGACCAATGGTATTTACGTTTCCGTAATAATCCTCACTTTGGGGATGAACCAGTGGGTCTCCATAAACCTCAGAAGTGGATGCGATAAGGATGCGGGCATTTTTTTCCTTGGCCAGGCCAAGCAGATGAAATATCCCTATGGAACTAACCTTTAAGGTTTGAATTGGAATTTTTAAGTAGTCTATGGGACTGGCGGGAGAGGCAAAATGTAAAATATAATCCAGTTTTCCCTCGACATGGACAAATTTGGTAACATCCTCTTGGAAGAATTCAAAATCATCCCTATGGAGAAGATGATCTATATTTTTAATGTCTCCTGTAATAAGATTATCCATTCCAATAACCTTGTATCCTTCCCTTATAAACCTGTCGCATAAATGAGATCCCAAAAATCCCGCAGCTCCTGTAATCAGTATTTTTTTTGACATGTTAAAATTTATTGTTTTTTGAATTTTTAAAAATTCAATTAATCCTGAATCCCGCTTTTATAAAGTTCCAGGAGCGCTGCATCCCAAGCCTCCAAAGGCGTTTTAAAGGCCTCTAAGAGCTTGGTTTTATCCAGCACGCTGTAATTCGGTCTTGCCGCAATTGTCTGGTAAGAATTATCCCCGTGGAGCTGAACATTATTTATATGCCCTGAAACCTTTAAAATTTCATTTGTAAACCCATACCAGGTAGTTTCGCCTGAATTGCTGAAATGATACAATCCGAAATTAGTGTTTTTTTCTTTGATCAGCATTAAAACCAATCGCGCCAAATGATTAGCATTGGTAGGAGTTCCGGTTTGGGCTGTGGTAATGTTCAAAGTTGCTTTTTCTTCGGCTTTATTTAAAACGGTTTTGAAAAAATTATGGCCGAATTCTGAATACAACCAGGAGGTCCTGAAAATAAAATAATCGGTTAAAATATCCCTGATATAATTTTCCCCTTTTAGCTTGGAAGCGCCATAAACATTGATAGGATTGATAGGATCTGTTTCACAATATGGGATTTTTGAAGTTCCGTCAAAAACGTAATCTGTAGAAAAATGAAAGAGAACGATATGGTTTTTTTTGCAGATTTCAGCGAGACCTTTAGGAGCTTCCGCATTTATTTGAAATGCTTTTTTCTGTTCAGATTCTGCTTTTTCAACATTGGTATAGGCTGCGCAGTTAATACAGTAGTCTATACTTTTACTTTTAAAGAAATCTTTGAGATCCCTGCTTGAGGTGATATCAAGTTCTGATGAATTCATAAAAAGCCAAGTTATTCCTTCCTCGCGTTGTGCCAATTTTTGAAAACACTTACCCAATTGTCCTGAGGCACCGGTTACTAGTACTGTTCTCATTTAAATAGTTCTTTTAGAAAGGGTAATTTCGTGTCTTTTTCCGAGAGGATGAGATCCTCTTCACTGAAATTCCAATCTATGGCCAGGTCCGGATCGTTATAGAGCACCCCGGATTCTGTACCTGGGGAATAAAATCTATCGCATTTGTATGAAAAAACAGAGGTTTCGGAAAGGGTTATAAATCCGTGTGCAAAACCCTGCGGAATGTATAGTTGATGATGGTTTTGGTCGTTCAATATAATTTTGTGGGTTTTTTTAAAAGTAGGTGAATCCGGCCTTAAGTCTACCATCACATCAAGTACTTCCCCGTGAATTACCTGGACCAGTTTGGCCTGGGCAAATTCTCCCAGCTGAAAATGCAGACCCCGCAAAACCCCTCGCTTTGAAACTGATTGATTATCCTGCACAAATTCGATTTCCAGACCGGTGGCTTCAAAAAATTTCCTTTTATGATAACTCTCCAAAAAAACACCGCGATGATCTCTGAAGACCTCAGGTATAATTAATAAACAATCTTGTAATGGCGTTTTATGAAATTGCATAGTTACTTTATGAGTTGAATATTTGTTCGAGGATCTTTTCGGTAATCACATACGTAGGTTTTACCCCGGCAGCCCCCAAACCTCCTGAAGCTAAGGTGCTTCCTGATTCCAATGGATTATCTGAGGCATAATAGGCATACCTCACTTTTACATTTTCGCTGATGTTACCGCGTAACCTTGAAGCTGCCTGAATTGCCTTTTGGTAATGCGCCCCTTCCATTTCAAGGCCAACCACATTCCAGGTAGATTCCTGGAAAAATTTTAAAATATCCTTGTTTTGGAGGGAAGTCCCCAGTACTGTGATCATAGTGCCATCTACTACCTTTATTCCGTTGCCTTCCAGATCAGATTTTTGGAGTTCGTTGTAAAAGGGATAATTATCAGCAGTACCTTCAAATAAATGGGCGGAAGGGATCATAATATCCCCTTTCCCGCCATCCAGGATCCCTGCTTTTCCCATAATTGAAATGGAGACCACATTTAAATGGATTTCATTTTTTTCAAAATTGTAGGGTTTTAACAACTCTTCCAAAGTTTCATAGGCTTGTTCCCCGAAGGCGTAATCCATAACTACGATCACTGGTTTTTCTTCTTCTCTTTTATCGTTAAATTTGAGGTTTCTGAAGCCATTTTTAAGTTTGGCTGTATCGAAAATTTGAATGTCGATATTTGTTCCGCTGGTATCCTGAAGGAATTTCATTCCGTTTTCTAAGGCCACTTTCATTACTTTGGTTTGCAGTTCTCCATTGCCGCTGATGCTCAGATCCTCATAGATCTTCATGGGATCTTTTTTTTCTGATTCCACCCTCAAGGCTTCCGGAGCAAACAAAGCGTTCATCACAGAGTGCATATTTGCGCTAATAATATGAATTGGCCGGTGCATTAAATTATTTTTCAACAATTCCTGCTTTAAGGAATCCGCCCAAATTTCACCATAAATGTGGTGTCCAAGACGTTCCCGGAGTACCGGGCTAAAATTCACTATACGCTTATTATTGTTCACGGTTTCCTCTATTGCCAACTTCCCAAGCCAATAAATAATATGTAAAAACCGATCCTCATTTTCGGAAAGCATAAATTTTGGATAAATGGAAGAAACCTCCTTAAATGTTCTTCCCAAAATATTGGATGTATGGGAAAGTGCTATTTCGCGTTCAATCTGGCTGAGTTCCTTCTGAAAAACGGCTTCCTCAAGTTTCCTCCAATCCCGTGAATAAGTGCCTTCTTCATCTGTAATAATTTTTCTCATTATTTTATGGGACTCCATAAACAAAAACGTTAAATGAGTAATGATATCATAAATTTCCGATCTCCCGCGGGTAACCTCAATGTTCATTTGTTCAACGTCTATCCTGTAACAATTTCTTCTTCTTTTGGGAGGAACTATGGGTTTAAAATGAGAATTAGCATATCCTTCTTCACTTGTTAGATTGATAAAGGTGCACTCTTCAATTCCTTTTGGAAGCCTGTCTATTACATATAAAAGCCCGTTGAGTTCTACCTTTTCCTCTGCTATTGAACCATATATTTCAGGCCTGAGGGTTAAAAGAGATTCACGAAGGGTTTCTCCGGAAACACCCATAGGTTTATAGAAACCCCGGTTGAACAAATGCCGCATAGTTATGTACATACGTTCAATCGCATTGGTGCTTTCCTGTGCGCGGGTTCTTCCCATTAATTTTATATTTCCCATGCGTTTCTACTGAGTTTTAATTTTTTCAAGTATTTCAGCAATTTTTCGGTCATTGGATAATCTCGGGAGTTTATTTTGCCCTCCCAGTTTCCCAACGGATTTCATATATTGCTGAAATCCGTTTATGGGAATTTTATTGATCTTTAGATGCTGAAGAATCTTCCCCTTTATTAAGTCGAAATAATACGAATTTTGCTCCTGAAGGGAGTTATCCAATATCCTTTTAAATTCCTGCATATCAGTAGGTTCCTTTTCAAATTCCACAAACCATTCATGGAATGGCAATTCTTTGCCTTCCGGGGTAATCTGTGGAGCTACTGTAAATTCGGTAATTCTCGCATTTGTTTTTTCGGTGGCTTCCTGCATAGCCTGTTCTACCTCTTTGGCTATTACATGTTCTCCAAATGCCGAAATAAAATGTTTGATTCTCCCCGAAACTATCACCCGATAAGGCTTTAATGAAGTAAACTGAATGGTATCACCCAGATTATACCCCCACAATCCTGCACTGGTAGATATGATCATCACATAATTTATTCCGGCTTGAACCTCCCCAATGGTGAGACGTTTTGGGTTCTCCTCATAAAATTCTTCCGCATTGACAAATTCGTAAAAAATCCCGGAATTCAGCAACAACAGCATTCCTTTTTCATTTTGCTTGTCCTGAAATGCAAAAAAGCCTTCGGAGGCAGGATATAATTCAATACTGTCCACTTTTCTTCCGATAATGTTTTCGAATTTTGCCCGATATGGCTCGTAATTTACCCCACCATAAATAAACAGGTTGAAGTTTTTAAACAATTCTCCGACCCTTTTCCCCGTTTTTCCCTGAAGCGCTTCAAAATACATCAGAACCCAAGATGGAATCCCGCTTATCACGGTCATGTCCTCTTCTTTTGTCTCTTCTACAATCGCATCAATTTTGGTTTCCCAATCATCAATGCAATTGGTTTCCATACTTGGCATCCTGTTTTTTTGAAGGTACCCCGGTACATAATGCGCTACAATTCCGGAAAGACGTCCAAGTTTTACACCATTCTTATCATCTAATTCAGGACTTCCCTGTAAAAAGATCATTTTACCATCGACAAATTGTGCATTTCCTGTATCTTGAATGTAACATAAAATGGCATTCCTGGCAGCATTAATATGGGTTGGCATTGACTCTTTGGTGAGAGGAATATATTTTGCGCCGCTGGTTGTGCCTGATGTTTTTGCATAATACAAGGGTTTTCCCGGCCAAAGTATATCAGGGTCTCCCGATACCATTTTATCTACATAAGATTTTAACTCTTCATAATCCCTGATCGGTACCTTTTTTGCAAAATCCCGGTAATTCTTTATATTTTTAAAGTCGTGATCTTTCCCAAAAAGTGTGTTTTCGGCCTTTTTCAATAGCTTCTCAAACTCCTGTTTTTGAGCTTCCTCCGGGTGGGAGGCCCACTGGTCAATTTTAATTCGAATGTAATTGGCAAATACTTTTGCCAATAAGGATTTTATAGACATAATCGTTTATTCAAAATCAATATAATCTGTTGGATTCACGGGGTTTCCGTCCTTCCATAACTCAAAATGCAAATGCGGTCCTGTGCTTAACTCGCCGGAAGAACCAGCAAGGGCAATTACTTCCCCGGAGCGCACGAAATCGCCCTGCTCTTTGGTAAGGGATGAATTGTGTTTATAAACCGATAGCAAACCATAATTGTGTTCAATGATCATCACGTGTCCTGTTGCCGCACTCCACTCTGAGAAAATCACCCGGCCATCTGCCGCAGCCTTAACAGGGGCATTTTTAGCTACCACAACATCAACCGCATAATGCCTGCTTTTTAGATTGTATTTTTCAGAAATTGAGCCTTTAACCGGTGGAAATAAAGCAAATTCCATTTGAGTCCCCGCGGTTTCCAATACATTGTATTTATCTTCCTGAGAAACCTCCTCTCTCAAAAGAGAATCGGCTCTGGAAGAACTTAAATCAAATAAGGAGGGATCCACCTGCTGAGTCCTTACCAGGGAATCTCTGTTTAAAATTGTAGGTTCCAAATCCCCGGTGAGTACTTTTCTAATGGATTCGTAATACTGATTGTTCAACATCAAAGCAGTTTGAAGAGAATCGGTTTTATAAGCAAGCTCCGTAGCCTGTTTTTTAAGGTTGGCTGAGGAATACCCCGGAATGTATTCCCTTAATCCCGTGAAAGCTATTAAAAAGGTAGTTCCTGAAATTAGAATAATGATGCCAAGACTCATCGCCACAAACACGTTGAGTTTGGTCAATTTAAACGAAATTCGCTCTTCAAAGGTGTCTTCATTTAAAATTACCAACCGGTATTTGTGGAGTAACTTTTTGGCGAATTTTTTATTATCTTTTTTTACTTTAGCCATATTTATTTGCTGCTATAACAAAGATAGCATAAAGTTAATTTTATACTATTTTATTGTTTATAATCGTATATATTAGTGATTTCTTACTAACTTTGTCTTCTGAAAAACTTCATATTATGAACGCATTATTTTTACCACTCGTTATTGGAGCTCCACAAATTATATTAATTGTGATTGTGATCCTTTTATTATTTGGTGGACGTAAGATCCCCGAATTAATGAGAGGTTTGGGAAGTGGAATAAAAGAATTTAAAGATGCTTCCAAGGAAGATGAGAAAAAGGATGAATTCCCAAAAGGAAATGATCCTAATTTCCAGGAGAAAAAGTAAATATACTAACCTTTAATCAAAAAAAGCCCAATTTTCATTGGGCTTTTTTTGATTTAATTTATTTTTGCCGATTTCAAAATTGCTTCCAGTTCAAACATATTGTCCCGTTTGGCAGATGCCGGGGAAAACGCAAATCCTTCCAAAATAATATATCGGTTGTTGGCGGTATCCCGTATTGCATAATTAATAAATGGCCCTGCCATAAACGCATTTTTCACTTCCCAGGTTCCTTTGGTTTCATAAGCAAATTTTCCATCTATTTCCGAATCAAATAAATAAGGAGCATACGCTTCTTCAGTGATCATATAACTCCCGCTTACAGGACCCGGAATATGGGCTTTCCCTATAGAATCCCTCATTTTTATAATATTGGCGACCACATTTGTATCGCCATCTATGGCGCTAAGCGGCACCTGGTAAATCATTATTTCTATGTTCCCCCTGGGAATATCCTTTCTGATCCAGAAGAAATCTTCTTCTTCAATGGCATATCGGTATGCCGTTGGAAATTTTAACGAAACCCCAAAATGCTTTTGCAGATTTGCGTCATCTTTTAGCGATTTATTGATTCGACGTTGTTTTTCTTTGATTTCAGTGATTTTTAAAACCCCTACGATACTGTCAGAATATTTGTTGATTTGAGCTATGATCTCTTCAGAATTCTGTCCTGTGATCAAAACCCCTGTTTGTGGTTGTGCAAATGGATTCGCAAATATTTTGAAATTAGCCGGTTTTTTGTCTTCAATTTTTACGAACAATCTATTTTTCCGGACAAATCCTCCGAAGGCCTCCGGAGGCATTTGATTTAAAGAAAACAAAGGCTCTTCCTGTGGCAAACCATCTACCGGCGCAGCCAGTGATTTTCTAAGGGCTTCCCCCACAGAATTTTCCCACATTTGATTCTCCACTACTACTGAAATATTGTTGATGTTACCTGAGGAATCGGTAAGGACGATCTTATTGGCGCTTTTAGATTTATCACAACTAACAAGCAATGAAGCAAATAATACAGTCAAAAAAATTATATTCTTCATATAAACGATTTAAAAAAATTCGGCCTAACTTCTGGAAAGTTTTAAGACCATGCCTGGTTTGAGGTTTGTATTGGTTATACTATTCCAACTCCTCAAATTCTGTACCGTTATGCCAGGGAATTTTTTTGAAATACTCCATAATGAATCTCCACTTCTAACGGTGTAAGATTTTGCCTGGTTAGAATTGCTGTTTTTATCCCTGGAAGTTCCGCTCAGACTTACAGATTTTCCGGAATATATTGTAAGGTATTGGCCAATTTTTAAATTGTTGCCCCTCAAATTATTCCAACTCTTAATACTACTGATAGCTACTCCGTATTTTGCAGAAATTTTACCGAGATAATCCCCGCTTTTAACCTTGTATCTTATTTTGTCTTCTGCAATAATATTTTTAGGTAATTTTTTTTCCTTTTCAACCAATGCTGTTTTTGCAAAATTATAAATAACATCTTCATTATTTACAAACAATCCAACACTGTGCCTTGGAAGCCTAAGTGCGTATTGTTCCTCTTCAACAAAGGGGATAATGTCCAGTTTGTAACTTGGATTTAAAAACTGAAGCATTTCCTTTTCTACTCCGGTTGCCGTAGAAATTTGTTCAAAGTTCAACATTTGTTTTATGTGAAGGGTATCTGTTTCCAAAAATGCAATATCAGGACTGTTGGGTTGAAAATCGTGTTCTTTGGCATATTCAAATAAGTATAAGGTAGCCAAAAAAGCCGGGACATATCCAGCAGTTTCACGTGGTAAATATGTTCGTAAATCCCAATAATTGGTAGATCCCCCACTTCTGCGTATGGCTTTGGAAACGTTGCCGGGGCCAGAGTTATAGGAAGCCAACACAAGGTCCCAATCACCAAAAATTCGGTATAAACTTGCAAGATATTGAGCAGCTGCTTCGGTTGCCTTGATAGGATCCATTCGCTCATCTACATAAGAACTCACATCAAGTCCGTGCATTTTCCCAGTGGTGAACATAAATTGCCATAAACCGGTGGCTCCCATATGGGATTTTGCCCTCGGATTTAAAGCCGATTCTACAATAGCCAGATATTTTATTTCCAATGGAATGTCATAACGATCCAATTGCTGTTCAAACATTGGAAAATAATACTCGCTTAAGGCCATTAATCGCTCCATGGATTTCTTATTGCGTTTCAGATAAGACTTTATAACGCTTTCTAAAATCGGGTTGTATTCTACATTGAAGGGAGTTCTGGCATTTAATTTTTTTAATCTTGCCTTAAGGGTGTCCGTGGGCAACTCTTTATAGACAACCTCAGAATAATCCTGCTCGAGAATTTCCCGATGCATATTTTCGAATAAATCGGAATTCAACAGTTCCGATTTCCATACTGAATCGATCACCACCGCTTTGGGAAGATCTTTTAGATCCTGAATGTCAACTTTCTTTATTTTTGCTGAAATTGGCAACCGCTTCTGAAATTCCGGATCGGCTTTAATTAATTGAATATTGCTACTATCCGTTTTTTGAAAAATCTGAACCCTAAAATTGGCCTTTTCCGCCTGCTCCTGTATGGCTTTCCCTGTTTGTTTAGTCGGTTTTTGTGCAAGCGCTCCCCAAAAACCGAATAACACCAGGAAATAGATTATTTTTTTCATTTAAATTGAATTTAACGGGCCAATAGCCTGTTCCTGATAAATACCCTTCTTCAGATAATCATCAGGAATTAGAAGCTATTACTTTGAAATGACCAAAGTGTATTATTTTTACATAATTATATAGAACGTAAATAAGTCCATTATAGTACCTAGACTTCAGAAATTGCCTGAATTCCGGGTAAGGTTTTTCCCTCCAGCATTTCCAACATCGCCCCACCACCAGTGGAAACATAACTCATTTGGTCATCCAGGTTGAATTTTTTAACTGCAGAAACCGAATCGCCACCTCCTACTAGTGAAAAAGCGCCTTTTTTTGTAGCATCCCCAATTGCCTCACCTAATTTGATGGTACCATTTGCAAATGCATCCATTTCAAACACCCCAATTGGCCCGTTCCAAAGAATGGTTTTGGATTTGGAAACTATATTCGAGAAATGTTCAATTGTTTTTGGCCCTGCATCCAGTCCCATCCACCCGTCTGGAATATTATCTGTTGGTGTAATGTCTGTATTGGCTAGTTCAGAAAAACTGTCTGCAATCACAGAATCCACAGGTAAGTGGATTTCCACTCCTTTCTTTTCTGCCATTCGAAGGATTTCAAGTGCCAGTTCTTGTTTGTCGTCTTCAATTAGTGAGCTTCCTACGTTACCTCCACGGGCTTTAATAAAGGTGAAAGCCATACCTCCGCCAATTATTAAATGATCCACCTTGTCCAAAATATTCTCTATCACGGTAATTTTTGAAGAAACCTTGGCTCCTCCTAAAATTGCAGTAACCGGTTTCTCAGCCGATTTCAACACCTTATTAAGGCTTTCAATTTCCTTTTTAAGAAGGTATCCAAAGCATTTTTCCTCAAAAAACTGGGCAACCACCGTTGTGGAGGCATGAGCCCTGTGAGCAGTTCCAAAGGCATCATTAATATAGACATCCCCTAATTTGGAAAGATTTTTTGAAAAATCTGGATCTCCCTCTTCTTCTTCCTTATGAAACCTCAGGTTTTCAAGGAGCAGCACTTGCCCTGGCTGAAGATCTCTCGCTGCATTTTCGGCTACCTCTCCGACACAATTATTTACGAACTTAGTTTCTACTCCCAGCACTTCAGAAACCTTGCTGACAATCTGCTGCAGGGAAAATTTTGATTCATTGCCTTTTGGCCTACCGAGGTGTGACATGAGGACCACGCTCCCGCCATCTTCCAGCACCCTTATAATGGTAGGTTTAGCGGCCTCAATCCGGGTTGCATCGGTTACCTTTCCATCCTGATCTAATGGCACATTAAAATCTACCCGAATCAGGGCCTTTTTATTCTTGAAATTACAATCGTCAATCGTTTTCATATTTATCCTTTTATTATTCTTGTTTAAATAAAATCCTATTTCAAAGCTTGTATCAATCTCCCAAATTATAGAGATTTTTTAAAGATATACAACTTTTTATAATTGGCATTTCTGCAGCAAGCTGTATATCGCAAATATAATTTTTTCTGAAGAACTAAAAGTGAAGATTAATTTTATCTTTGCGTATGCTTTTTTCTGAAGTTTTAGGACTCCAACATATTAAAAATCACCTTACCACTACTGCAGATAGAGGCCGTGTTCCGCATGCGCAATTATTCATTGGGAATCACGGCAGAGG
>JBGSWA010000172.1:0-10381 GCA_041752645.1 Gillisia sp.
TTTTAAAATATTGAGTGATATTTTTTCTTTTCAAAAAAAATCTCTGGGAGATTGTCCGCTATCTTCAAAACTGGATTTCTAGACCTTCAGCCTTTCCGAAACCAGTTTTTTGTAAAAAAAGTCGGCATCTTTTTTTGTCAATAATTCTGTTCCCGGGGATTTCAAGGTTGCACCTCCGCAGGCCAATCCATAAAGCACAGCTTCTTCCAATGATTTCCCCATAGATAAACTATATACAATTCCAGCCACCAGGCTATCTCCTGCCCCAATGGAACTTTGAGTTGAAACTTTAAGAGCCGGGAAATGCGTTGCTTGATTCCCGGTGGCCAAAATAGCACCCTTTGCGCCCAGGGAAAGGACAATCACTTCCACGGGATAGTTGTCCAATATTTCCAGCAACAACTTTTTTTGTTCTTTCTGATTTGCGTCTTTTTTCCCTGTGAGAGCTTCCAGTTCTTCATTATTTGGTTTAAGAAGAAAAGCTCCAACTTTAAGGATTTCTGATAAAGCTTTGCCCGAGGTATCGAGAATAAATTTCAGGTTGTTCTTTTTGGCTTTTTTGGCAACCTGCGCAAAAAAATCAATCGGGGCTTCTGGAGGTAAACTGCCGCTTGCCACTAAAAAATGAGCATTGCTGATATTTTCGATTTTATCCAGGATGCTTTTGTATTCCGATTTTTCCATTACCGGCCCGGGTAATCCAAACCGGAAAAGATTCCCGGATGAGGTTTCGGTAACGGCAAAATTTTCCCTTAAGTTCTGTTTAATTTCTACCGGATCCTGATCTATCCCTTCTTTGTCTAGCAGATCGCTGTATATTTTTCCGGTATGTCCGCCCCGGGTATAGATCGCGGTGGATTTTCCTCCCAGGCGGTGAATTACCCTGGCAACATTCACGCCTCCTCCGCCAGGGTCTATCATTGGCGGCTGGCATCTCAGTTTTTTATTTGGCTCTAGCCGGTCAATGGTTGTATAGGTGTCCAGCGCGGGATTTACGGTTAAGGTTATTATATTTTTCATTCGGCCAGGAATTAAAATTTCAAAATCCTCCTTTCTAACAAATTTCAATTAAAAATTTAAATTTTTGAATGACATATATCATTTTAAAAAAGAAATAGAGTGGGTAATTTTAGAGGAGTAAATAAACTGACATCATGGAAATATCGCTTTTTTTAGCAAAGTTCTGGGGTTGGTATCTTTTGATCTTTTTCTTCGTATTAAGTTTTAACCCCATCCGGATCAGGCAGATCTTCGAAGATGTAAAGGATCAAAAGTTTCTTATTATAACCTCTTTTTTAGCTATAGTTATCGGATTGCTCAATATCCTTTTGCACAATATCTGGGAAGCGGATTGGAGGTTTATGATCACAGCCATAGGGTGGGGGTCACTTTTTGAAGGTCTGGTAGGCTTCAGCTTCCCCAGGCAATTGGCAAAATGGCTTGAATATATTAATGTAAAGTTGGTTCAGGTGATCTATGTGCTCCTATTTCTACTGGGGGTATTCTTATTGAATATGGGATACCAATTAGTACCTTATTGAACTTAAAAACACAAAAAAATGGAAGTGCTGATAAAAAAATTCAAGGAAATTGGAATGAGAGATCTCCCACTAGTTGGAGGGAAAAATGCTTCCCTGGGAGAGATGTACAATGAATTGACCTCCAAGGGAATTCAAATCCCTGACGGATTTGCGACAACTTCCGACGCATTCTGGAAATTTATGAGGGACAATCAACTTGGAAAGCCTTTGGGAGATTTGCTTAAAGATCTTGACAGAAGGAACTTTTCCAATCTTGAAGAAATTGGCTCCAGGGCTAGGAAGCTTATTCTGGATGGAAATTTATCTGAGGAATTTCGTGAAGAAATTATTGAAGCCTATCATTCTTTGGGAGATAAAGTCGATCTGGACGTAGCTGTGCGAAGTAGCGCCACTGCAGAGGATCTGCCCGAGGCCAGTTTTGCGGGCCAACACGATACTTTTTTGAATATCAGGGGAGATAAGGCCCTGCTCCGGGCTGTAAATGAATGTTTTGCATCCTTATACACCGACAGGGCAATAAAATACCGCGAGGACAAAGGCTTTTTGCATAACGATATCGCTTTGTCTGTCGGGGTACAGATGATGGTGCGTTCAGATAAAGCCTGTTCCGGAGTTGGTTTTACCATAGATCCGGAATCGGGTTTTGAAAATGTGATCCTCCTCTCGGGAGTGTGGGGCCTTGGAGAAAATATCGTGCAGGGCACCATAACCCCGGACGAATTTTATGTTTTCAAACCAACATTAAATGAGGGAAAAAATGCAATTCTTGAAAAAAAACTGGGGGACAAGACTAAAACCATGATCTATTCCTCCTCAAACGGTCATTCTTCATTGATAAATATTGAAACCGAAGAAGCCAAACAAAATCAATTTGTCCTTTCAGATAAGGAAGTGATCACTTTGGCAAAATGGGCTTTTGAAATTGAAAAACATTATAAAAAGCCTATGGATATTGAATGGGCAAAGGACGGGATCACAAACTCCCTTTTTATTATCCAGGCACGACCCGAAACGGTTCATCATCCAAAAAAGAAAAATGTACACATCGAATATAAATTAAAGGAGAAAAGCAAGGTGCTGGTCTCAGGGAATGCCGTTGGATCTAAAATATCCGTTGGGGTTGCCAGAATATTACAGTCTCCCAAAGAAGCTAAGAAGCTCAATGATGGGGATATTTTGATAACCGATACTACCAGCCCGGATTGGGATCCTTTGCTTAAAAAGGCAGGTGGAATTATCACCAATCATGGCGGCAGGACTAGTCATGCTGCTATAGTGGCAAGGGAGCTTGGGGTTCCCGCGGTGGTAGGAACCAATAATGCCACCCAAAAAATAAAGGATGGAGACGTAATTACCGTTTCTTGTTCTGAAGGGAAAACCGGATTTGTTTTTAAAGGAAAACTGGCTTTTGAGGAAAATCAATTCGATTTAAGCGCGATTAAACTTCCGAAAACCGAGGCCAAATTTATTCTCTCAGATCCGGACATGGCATTTCAGCTCTCCTTTTATCCCAATAACGGGATTGGGTTGCTCAGAATGGAATTCATAATTACCCATAGGATTAAAGTTCATCCCATGGCATTAGTGAAATTTGACGAGCTAGAGGATGTTTCGGCTAAAAAAACAATTGAGGAATTAACCAAAAATTATCCGAATAAGGAGGATTATTTTATAGATCAGCTTTCCCAGGGAATTGGCATCATGGCCGCGGCATTTTATCCAAAGGAAGTCATCGTGCGGATGAGTGATTTCAAAACCAATGAATACGCTAATTTAATAGGAGGTAGCCAATTTGAGCCCAAAGAAGAAAACCCAATGCTCGGTTTCCGGGGCGCATCCAGGTATTACAACGACTTGTATCGGGAAGGTTTTGAACTGGAATGCAAAGCCATTAAAAAAGTGAGGGATGAGATGGGATTGACAAATGTCAAAGTGATGATCCCTTTTTGCAGGACCCTGGATGAAGGAAAAAAAGTAATCAAAATAATGGCCGAGCAACAATTGGTACAAGGGAAAAATGCTCTTGAAATTTATGTGATGGTGGAAATCCCAAGTAACGTGATCCTCGGGGAAGAATTTGCTGAAATATTTGACGGATTTTCCATAGGCTCAAATGATCTTACCCAGCTTACCCTGGGAATAGATCGGGATTCTGAACTGATGGCGGAGATTTTTGACGAAAATGACCCAGCCTCCAAAAAAATGATATCCCTTGCCATTGAAAAGGCCAATAAGGCAAAAAAGAAAATAGGTTTGTGTGGACAAGCTCCCAGTGATTTTCCGGAATTTGCCGCTTTCTTGGTCAAAGCGGGAATAGACAGTATTTCATTTAACCCGGACGCGCTTTTGAAAGGAATTGAAAATATTAATAAAGCAGAAGCTGTAGAGAAAAAAAGTTATGCCTGATTACAAGAATTTAAAGGGGTAATAAGGCTTATTATCCTAAGTTAGTTTTGAATTTTTTTTAAAAATTGATATTTATCATTTTTTTTGAATCGCACAATTAGTAAATTAGTGTTATTAAAATGTTCTTTTAATTAGTTAGAAATATGGAAAAGAGATATTTAGGAGGTCTTATTGCCGGGTGTTCCCCGTGTTACTTTTAATTAAGTGATTAGTAATCTGACAGCATTAAATATCTCCAGGAAGCAGAGATGCCTGTTTGGGTACTCTGCTTCCTTCTATAATTTTGGGTTATTTACTGTTTAAAATCAGTTATTAACCACAACGATGAAATTAGAAATATTTTTTTAGGAGAATCTAATTTCCCTTTTAGCAGTAATGGGAAAATTAAAAATTTCCTTTGTGAAAAATAAAATTAATTTCTTCGCAAGAAACAGGTAGGCTTTAAGCGTGCCTGTTTCTTTTTTTTTACCCTTTCTTCCAGCTCTTTCTCCTTTGGCAAAAACAAGGAATACAAAATAGATTGGGTTTTTTGAAGATAGTATGGATCAAGGCTATACTTAAAAATGATCTTAATATTTTTAGGTTGAAGTTATCCTTACAGCAACGGTTCAATGGTATTCGGGATATTACATTTTTTTTCAGAAAAATTCTAAAAAAGCAACCATAAATATTTCTGATGGGAATCAATATTATGATAAATATCATCTAAAAAAACACAGTCCCTTTGTAAATTAGGTTGTAAAAAAATTAATTTTATTGTAGAATTTAATTTTAGTTCTCAAAAAAAAATTCTACATCGAAGAATCTTTTTACAGCAAAAATTTTAAACATGGAAATGTTGAAAGATCCTCATGCTCAATCTTTTAAGGACGTTATCTCCTATCTAGGTACTGATGCCAAAAGCGGTTTAACTTCGCCTGAAGCTAAAAAACGCCTCAAAATTTTTGGGGAAAACACCCTGAAACAAAAAAAACCAAAAAGCGTTTGGAAAATATTTATGGAACAACTTCTGGATCCAATTATTTATATTTTGGCCATTGCCATGGGATTGGCATTTTTCTTTAATGCATGGGTTGAGGGTTTTGCGGTTCTTATAGTTATTCTTATAACGGCTTTAATTGGATTTTTCATGGAATGGCAGGCCTTACGATCCGTAGAGGCACTGCAAAAAATAGCGCAAACTGTCGCTTATGTTTTGCGTGATGGAAGCCCAATAGATCTAAAATCATCTTTTCTAGTGCCCGGAGATATTATCCTGATCGAAGCCGGAGATGTTATCCCTGCAGATGCCCGCCTTATTGAGAATGAGGACCTGGCATTGAAAGAAGCCGTGCTTACAGGAGAAAGCAGTCAGGTGGAAAAAAAACTGGAGAAATTGCCTTCAGAAACATCTTTGGTAGAACAAAACAATATGGTTTTTAAAGGAACTATCGTTGAGAGGGGAACGGCTAAAGCTGTGATCACCGCAACCGGAGATAAAACTCATATCGGGCAAATAAGCACCATGACACAGGAAGCCAGAAAGGAGGAAACACCTCTGGAAAAAAAATTAAACAAATTGAGCCAAAAGCTCATTTGGTTAACTATTCTTATGGCGGGAATAATAGCAATAAGTGGATATTTTCAGGGGAAAGATATGTTATTAATGATTGAAACTGGAATTGCACTGGCAGTAGCTGCTATACCTGAGGGTTTGCCAATTGTAGCAACTATTGCCTTGGCAAGGGGAATGGTGAGGCTTTCCAGGAAAAAGGTAATTATCAAAAAACTGGAAGCAGTACAGACCCTTGGGGAAACCGGGATTATTTGTACCGATAAGACAGGAACCCTTACTGAAAATAAAATGGCGGTCCATAAGCTGGTGTTACATGATAGGGAATTCAATTCAAAGGATTTTGACAATCCCGATTCCTTTAAAAATGGTGCGGTATTTACCAGGATAGTTGAGCTTGGGGTTTTATGCAATAATGTAGAGCCGGAGGCGGAAAAAAAGACCGGAGACGCCATGGAAATTGCATTGATAGACTTCGCCGAAAAAGTAGATTTCAATTTCAAGGAGATCAGGGAACACTTTTCGGAAATATTCGAATTACCTTTTGACGCAGAGCGTAAAATAATGGCTACACTGAACAAAAATAAAGATATATATTATGTATTTGTTAAGGGAGCCTTTGAATCAGTTATTGAATCCAGTGATTCCATTTTAACCGAAGTAGGAGTAAAACCGCTGAAAGAATGGGGAAAATGGCAGGAGCTTTCAGATAAAATTGCCTCCGAAGGATTACGGGTTCTGGCTTTTGCATTTCGGGAATCCAATAGTGAACCCGACAAGGACAAGTTGGTAAAGGGGCTCGTATTTATAGGGCTGATGGGATTTTTGGATCCTCCGAGGGAAGATGTTAAAGAAGCTATCCAAACTTATAAAGATGCTGGAATAAGGGTGATCATGATTACCGGAGATCATCCCGGGACAGCAAGAAAAATAGGGGAAGAAATAGGTTTATTGGAGCCAAACAGCCCGTCTGAAAGTGTTATTCTGGGCAAAGATATCACCGATATGAAAAATTTAAGCGCGGAGGAAGATCATAAAATTCTAAAAGCAGCCATTTTTGCCAGAATGATCCCCAGGCAGAAATTAGATTTGATAAATTTTTACCAAAACCACAATACGATTGTAGGAATGCTTGGAGATGGGGTTAATGACGCACCCGCTTTAAAAAAGGCCGATATTGGGATAGCTATGGGGATTCGAGGTACAGAAGCCGCAAAAGAAGTAGCAGATGTCATTCTTATGGATGATAAATTCACCTCAACAGAGCTCGCAATTCGGCAGGGAAGAAACATCTTCGGGAATATTCGCAAGTTTGTAATCTATATAATGTCAAGTAATCTTGCTGAAATTATAGCAGTTGCAGGTGCTTCCATCTCCAATTTGCCTTTGCCTCTGCTTCCACTGCAAATTCTATTTCTCAATCTAGTTACCGATGTTTTTCCGTCCCTTGCTCTGGGAATGGGCAAAGGGGAAAAAGAAATAATGAAGGAGAAACCTCGAAACCCGGATGAACCTATTATTACAAAAAAAAATTGGATCTCAATCCTTGTCTATGGCTTGTGTATTACTGCAGCAGTTATTGGTATTACCTTTTATGCCTATTCCATTTTAAATTTGCAACCGAATATTGTCAATAATATGGCCTTTTACACACTGGTTCTGGCCCAGCTCCTCAATGTGTTTAATTTGCCAGAACGCCACCGGTCCTTTTTTAAAAACGAAGTTACCGTTAATTCTTATGTTTGGGGTGCCATTGTGCTTTCACTTTTAATTATGGTGATTTCTTACTATGTTCCAATCCTTAAAGAAGTGCTGTCATTGGAATTTTTAACCCCTGCGCAATTTATGACTGTGGGGATTTTTGGATTAGGTGCCCTTTTATTGACCCAAATTATAAAACGTTTAGGCGGTGTCGACTGATTTTTTTAATAGGCAGGTGGAATATGGATGTAAGGATTTTAATGAACAGCCCAGGGAAGTATCAGAAATATTGAAGGAATACCTGATAAGAGCAAGAAATTATCTGAGACCAGTCCCCGAGATTTCCCGGGATTGTCATTTTTTTCCCTTAAAAAGTTTTTCGGAGATATACCGGTAATGCAGTTTAAAAAACAATTAATCTGCCTGAAAATACCAACCTTGATAATATTTAAATAATAAATCTCCGAGCCTTGTAAATACAAGTTAAAGGGGCATCCTAATTTACCTATATGGAAGTAGAGACTGGAGAGTACTTCAAAAATGCAATCTCAATTCAGGTGGAATTTGTTGAATTAAACATGAAGCATTCCACCGTCAATCACCTGGGTTGTCCCCGTAATACATTTGCTTTGATCAGAAGCCAGGTATAAAATCAGTTCCCCAATTTCGCCGGATTCGGCATAACGTTTAAAAGGTATCGTTTCCTCAAAGCCTTTTTGAACTTCCGCAGGATTGTCCGGGGACATGTCTTTTTCAAGAGAACGCATCATCCTGTTGTTGACCGGGCCCGGATGTACTGTGTTCACCCGAATTTTTCTTTCGGCAAATTCCAGAGCGGCAACACGCATAATGCCAACTATCCCGTGTTTGCTTGCAACATAGGCACCTAGGCCTTTGAAGCCCTTCAATCCGGCGGCTGAGTAGGTGATAATAACACTGCCTCCATCTTCCATTTCAGGTATTACTTTCTGGTATCCCAGCCAAACGCCTTTTAAATTCACAGCGATCACATTGTCAAAAATATCTTCTGGATATTCCGATATTGGGTAAACTTTCCCTTCAATTCCGGCATTGTTGAAAAAGATATCAATTTTGCCAAAAGCCTTCAGGGTTTCCGCTACATACTTCTTGACGTCCTTCACTTTTGAAACATCTGAAACACAATAGGAAACATTAGGATAGTCAAGATTTGCGACTGAATTTTGTAATTCGCTTTCATCTAAATCCACCAACATTACTTTTGCTCCCTGATCTAAAAAAAGTTTTGCTGTAGCTTTGCCTATTCCACCTGCTCCCCCGGTGATTATTGCGACCTTGTCTTTTAGTTTATCTATAATGGCATTATTTTATTTAGTGAATGGACTGTAATTTTTAATAGATATCGTTGTGGAATTAAAAAAATGAGATTTATCATACTTTTTAAATTTAAGAAGGAGATTTTATAAAGTGTTTGCGGCCTCCTGGGACTTATAATAATTTTTTAAAATTGTGATCTGCTGATATTTATAATTGTCTTTAAAGGTGAAATTTCAAAATTTACAGAAACCATAAAATAGTAACAAGATGATACAATCAGATATCTTTAACTCGCATGTGGAAGAATATGAAGCCTGGTATGAAAAATATCAGGACGCATATCTTTCAGAGGTTGCCGCCATAAAAGAGCAATTTCAAAAATTACCTGAAAATTTACGGGGAATTGAAGTAGGCCTGGGAACCGGAAGATTTGCAGAACCTTTGGGAATCAAGGAAGGAATTGAACCAGCGATGGAAATGGCAAAAATGGCCATGGACAGGGATATTGAAATCATTAGAGGGGTTGCTGAACATTTACCTTATGCTGCGCTCCAATTCGATTTCGTATTGTTTGTCACTATTTGTCACCTCGACAATGTTAAGGAAGCTTTTGTTGAGGCCCACCGGGTTTTAAAAAACGAAGGATCCATTATTGTGGGTTTTTTAGATAAAGACCAAAGCGTGGCAAAGCAGTACGAAGATAGGCGGGGACGCAGCACGTTTTTTAAACACGCTGTTTTTTATGGTGTAGATCGAGTTGAGAATTTACTCAAAGATGCCGGGTTCAGGAAATTTGAATATAATCAAAGCCTTTTTGGAAAATTAGATCAGATAAAGGAAGTGCAAGCTCCAAAACCCGGTTATGGAGAAGGTTCATTTGTGGTGGTTAAGGCTAATAAATAATAAGATAATTTCACAACACTTTTCAATGCAACTGAGGTTTGAAGGTTACATTCCACCATTATCCATCAAAATTTGATTCTATAATCTTGAAGTGTAGTTACGTAATTTTTACTTTTTCTATATTTT
Source organism: Gillisia sp. (assembly GCA_041752645.1). GTDB lineage: Bacteria > Bacteroidota > Bacteroidia > Flavobacteriales > Flavobacteriaceae > Gillisia. Next base: position 9,526 of record JBGSWA010000172.1, read on the forward strand.
ATTATTGATTTGGCGAACCCATCTAACATCCATATTATCATTTTTCCTGGGTGAGAAATTTTATTCTCCTGGATGTTTCGCCTCTTCATCCATCTAAATTTAAAGCCTTCATTGAAACATGTTCAGGAAAGTTAAGGTGGTTGTTATAAGACCAAAGTCCTTTTGAAGTATGACAAATATCAGTGCAGTTGAGGAAATTTTATAATAACTTGATTGTCATAGCATCGAAAATCATTTAAAATTTAATTGTTATGTCTGGATCAAAGGTTATGAAAGCACTGGTTTATCATGGTCCCGGGAAAAAACCCGGGGAAGAAAGACCAATACCTGAAATAAAGGATCCAACAGATGCTGTAATTAAAATCCTTAAAACAACCTACTGCGGAACCGATCTGCATATTCTCAAAGGTGATGTTCCTGTGGTAACAGATGGAAGAATTATTGGTCACGAGGGGGTTGGCATAATTGAGAAAGTTGGAAATGGGGTCATTAGTTTCAAAAAAGGAGATCTTGTTTTAATCTCCTGTATAACCTCTTGCGGAAAATGTGAGTTTTATAAAAAACAAATGTATTCCCAATGCGAAAACGGAGGCTGGATCCTAGGACATTTAATTGATGGAACTCAGGCTCAATACGTTAGAATTCCCCATGCTGATAATAGTTTGTACCTAATTCCAGAAGGTGCGGATGAGGAAGCACTGGTCATGCTTAGTGCTATTTTGCCTACCGGGCTTGAATGTGGTGTTCTAAATGGAAAAGTGAAACCAGGTGAAACTATAGCAATTGTTGTAGCAGGTCCTATTGGTCTGGCCGCGCTGCTTACAGCCCAATTTTTCACCCTTTCAGAAATAATAAT
>JBGSWA010000173.1:0-16839 GCA_041752645.1 Gillisia sp.
GGGAGCCCGTCCAAAAGCTGTAATCGGATATAATCCTAAAACTCAGGAGGTAAGATCTGGACATGGGAATGTACCCCAGGGCTTTGAGCATTGGTTGCTAAAACTTGATGGAGTTAGTGGGGAACAGTTTGGAGAGAGTTCTGGCTGGGGCCGGGTAGAATATGCATACTACCTCATGGCAATTGCCTGCGGTATTGAAATAAATGAATGTCAATTGTTAGAGGAAAATGGGAGGGCACATTTTATGACCAAACGTTTTGATAGGGAGAAAAACATCAGGCATCATGTCCAATCCCTATGCGGTTTACAACACTATGATTTTAATGACATGTACGGGTATAGCTATGAACAGGTTTTTCAAACAATGCGGTTGCTAAAATTGACCTATCCTGAAGCGGAACAAATGTTTCGAAGAATGGTATTTAATGTATTGGCTACTAACTATGATGATCATGCTAAGAATTTTTCTTTCATATTGAAAAAAAATGAAATATGGAGATTGGCCCCAGCATATGACCTATGCTTTTCTTTCGACCCAACCAATCATTGGGTAAGCAAGCAAAGCTTGAGTGTTAATGGAAGGAGGCTGGGAATCAAGAAAGAGGATTTGATGATAATCGCCAGGGATAATAATATCAAAAAAGGAGAGAAAATTATTGAAGAAATTAATGCTACAATTAAATCCTGGAATCAATTTGCAGAGCGAGCCCAGTTAAGGCAAGATTTGAAAGAAAGAATTCATAATAATTTGAATACCTTTTAAAGATGCATTCCAGAAATGCCCCTTGATTATGGGAAGGAATTTGTAATTCCACAGTCCATTATCAAATAAACAGTGGTGGAATTTTATTTTGCCAAGCCATATCCATTCCTGGAAAAGAGGGATCAAAATGAAGATCTTAATGTATTGAGAAGGCAAAACATCTTAAAAAACGGACCGCTCTTTAAGTCGTGATCAGTGCATTTTCGGAGTCAGAAATAAAATGAACTATAGGCCAGTAATGGCTTAAGGGTACCCATCGCCTTTAGGAAATGGTAAAATAATATTTAACAAAAGTTGCCTTTGTGAGAGGAATTCTGACTTTTTTAAATATAGAATATTATAAACAGGGAACATTTGGAGCCTAAAGATTAGTAGGATCAGGATCTGAGTTCCATCAAAATTAAATTCTGATATATTTTAAAAAAGTCCAATGATTTAATTCATTAAAACATGGGGATTGATCTGTTTAGAGGAGGGGATCTTATAACAGGAATGTCTAATTTGCCTTGATCCGGGCATCCCAACCTAAAAAATGGGATTTACCCAACTGCACCCATAAACCTTGATTTTTGCCCTACTCGCTTATTAAAAAAGCTTGTTTTAGTCCATAATTGGCAGTAAATTAGGTTCTTAGACAGTCTGCCACTATGAGCCGTGAGTTTTTATATCAGTTAAACTGTAAAGTACTATGATCAACGAATTATACTTTAAAGATTTTCAAATCTTGGAAAGTGATCGGCTTCTTCTGAGAAAGCTGGAACTAAGCGATGCTCCAGAGGTACAATTAATTCGTTCAGATGAAAAAGTTATGATGTACATGGATTCGAAAAGACAATTGACGCTTCAGGATTCTGAACACTTTATTTCTGAAAACTTAAGAATGTATGAAGAAAAAACGGGAATCTTTTGGGCAATTATCGAAAAATCAACCAATAGGTTTCTGGGGGATTTTGCATTATATAAAATAGATCCTAAAAACTCCAGGGCAGAGATTGGATATACCTTAAATCCTGAATTTTGGGGCAAGAGAATTATGATGGAGGCCATGCTGAGTATTTTCAAATTTGCATTCAAGGATTTAAGTCTTCATAGCCTGGAAGCAAACATCAACCCTGAAAATAACAATTCCCGGGCAATTTTGACAAAAATGGGATTTCAAAAGGAGGCCTATTTCAGAGAAAACTATTATTACAATGGAATTTACCTGGATAGTGAAATTTACTCATTGCTAAAATCGGAATTTCAAACAGAAAAATAAGGAAGAAGGTTCGGAACCAGGACCATAGAGTGCATCGGGTATCCCTAAATAGAGGACAATCGGGGAAAAGGGGATGTACTATCATCAATCTAAAATTTTTTTTAAATTTGTTACCTAGCTTTGTTCCCAATATTTGATCTCATCACTGATACCCCTAAGAATGATGCCCGCCAGTTGCAGAAGCTCAAATTTGACCTTTCAAATTACTTTTCCAATACTATAATTCCGCAGTTGTTCGTGGATGCAGATCTCTTTTGAGGATTCTTTACCCTCAAGAACATCGCAGATATCAAAGACAATTTACGTTATACCCAGGTTGTTGAGGAATTCAGGAGGTAATAGATACTCTGAACAAGGTAGTGGAAAAAGAAGTGCAAACTACCGAAGGGCGCTGGTTCCAGATGAATATTGTACCTTATATAGTGCGCGAGCAGGAGGTTATCAATGGAGTGGTCATCACTTTTATGGACATTACAAAGCGTTTAAAGGTCTTGAGAGAACAAAATATCCACAAAGGCAGGGGACGGTTTTGCGATCCTTTGCATGCAGGATAATGGATTGGGTATGCCCCTTAAACATCAAAAATAAGGTATTTAAAAAAAATTCAAGATTATCTAAGAATATTCCGGGAACCGGGATGGGTCTCTATGTAGAAAAAAGAATGATTGAGGATAATCAGGGCAGGATAGAACTCGAGAGTAAGGTCAAGGTACCAGCTTTAAAGTCTTTTTTAAAAACCTGTCTGATCTGGGTTAAGATTTATGAGCTCGCCTCCTGCAGTTATGAAGGACTTTGGAATCACGCTATACATCTGCTCCCTTCAATGTACACCCTAAACCTGATATGTTATATTTATTGGCGTTACCATCTTTACCCTTTGCTGAGATATAAGTACTAATTTGGTAGCGCAATTAATCGCGTCAAACCAAAAGGGGATTTGCAGGCCAATAAAGAAATCAAGGAATGCCTCCTTCTTTTAACAAATTTGCCACACAACCGGTTTCAGCCATCCAAAATTGCTTCTTTATTCGGATCCTTCTCCCTGGCATCCAGGGCTTTCAACCGGGGATCTGTTGCGCTATTGTGGAAAGGACAAAAAGCAGCAAAAAAAATTCTGGAATAAAATTTTGAAAGCCAGGGGAGAGGCCATTTTTAAAAAAACCTTCCTTCCGGGAATCGGCCAAAGACTAGGGCTGTATCATCTATTTCAATGGATTTTATAAGCATCATCATCCAGGGAGAAGACCATTGTTCGCCATTGAATATTCAGAATTATTGACTTTATTGGGGGTACTCTGTTGGCACCCTCCGTAATTATCTATCCTTTAACATTTCCCTTATTCCACCGTTAAAGTTCTGCTAAATCCTGGTTTTTTGAAATTTTATAATACATTCCACGTTAATCAGGCACAAACAATTTTAAACAATTTACATTATGAAAAAAATAAAGTTTCTAAGCCTGGCATTTGCTGCCACCTTAACCTTTAGCTCCTGCTCCAGTGATGATGACGGAGATATGGACCCAGAGGTAGATCTGAATCTTACAGCGAATCTTTCTGATGACTATATTAACGCGGCTGCCTTACCGCAGGCTGTTCTCAATTATATCAGTACAAATTATCCCGGCAATACAATTAAAGAAGCAGAGATTGAGGACAATAACAATTATGAGGTAGAACTCAATAATGGAACCGAACTGATCTTTGATCAACAGGGGGCTTTTTTAGGAATTGACGACGATGATGATGATGACTTCGGAGATCAAGACATCGCCCCAGGGGATCTTCCTGCTGATATCTCTGATTTCATAGCCACCTATTACCCGGGTATAACTATAGAAGAGGCCGAAAGGGAGAATAACGGCAACTATGAGATCGAGTTGAATAACGATGTGGAAATTATTTTTGACGCCGACGGAAAATTTCTTGGCCGCGCAGATGACGACGACAATGATGACAAAGATGACGATGACATAGAAGTTTCAGAATTGCCACAGGGGATTCGGGATTATATAGCAACAAATTACCCAAACAACACCATCATTGAGGCAGAAAGAGAAGATGATAACGCCTTTGAGGTTACCTTGAATAACGGGGTAGAATTAGAATTCGATTCTGACGGAACTTTCCTGGATGCTGAAGATCACAATGGCGATGATGATGAGGATGAGGAGGATGACTAATAAGGATTCAAAATCATAAAAAGGTGAAGCCAAGGCTGCGGAAATTCTGCAGCCTTTTTCTTGTGATTTTTTTTGCTGAATCGGAGTTAACCTGTTTAACCCTGGTGAGAGTATTCACCCAAAGCTTCACGGGTACTCCTCCATTTTCTCACCTTATGATTCCAGGTACCTTTGCCCGTTGGACCCAGAAGTGCGCCGGGGTAATTTTTGTCTTAATTTTAGGCCTTTTTTTACCCTGCTACTCCTGGGTTTACCCCCCCCTATCTCAAAATGATTTCCGGTTAAGGGCTGTTTTAGCCTTCTTCTTAAATTATAAAAATCGCAAAAAAGGAATTCCACTTTGGAAGAGGTGATTTTTGTAGGAATTTAATTACCTATAGGATTGATTAAAATCGTTCATTTGTACGATAAATACTTTTAAAAATAATTATTTGAATTAATAGGTTTAACAAACTATAAATTTTTTGAGTTTTTGCGGTTGACCCTACTTGATTTCCTGCCAGAGGAAGAAATCCATAACTTCAAAAAGACTGATTCCAGCCTGCCTGAAAAAGCAGGGGAGGTAAGCCACCACAGCAACATCAATCTCAAAAAGAACGGGGATCGCATTCAGGTAGAAACCTTTGGTTATAGCCTGCGCTACCAGGAAAGGAACTGCAGGCTCATAATTTGTCTGGATATAACGAAAAAGAAGCGGCGGTCCAAAAATTAAAAGAAAAAACGGAAAAACTCATATCAGCCGAAAAATCTGCAAAATTGGGATATTGGGAATTTGGGCTTCAAAAAGATTATTTCTTTTGGAGCGATGAAGTTTATAGGATATGGGATAGAAAAAAAGGAGCGTTTCAAGTGGGGCTGGAGGAAATTGAAAAAACAATACATCCCGAGGATCTTGAAAAATTTCAAAAGCACCAGCAAATGGCGCTGGACGGATTAAAAGACCTGGACTTTGAGCATCCCATTATTTTACCAAATCAGGAAATAAAATGGGTACATGAAAAGGGCTGATTAATTAAGGATAAAGAAGCTAAACCTCTGTGCTTTGAAGGATCCGTCCAGGACATTACCGAGCGCAGAAATGGCCTTGAAAGACTTGTGAAGAGCGAAGCTAGATTCAGGGGTTTGATCCAGTCCCAAACCAATTATGTGATACGGACAGATCTCCACGGGAGATACACCTATGTCAACAAAAAATTTAGAGTTGAATTTGGGTGGATTCATGGGGAGCAGGAGCTCGTGGGAAAAAATTCCATTATCTCTATCAATGAATACCATCACCCCCGCGTTTTGGAGGTTGTCCAGAAATGCCTGTCAAATCCGGATCAGGTTTTTCAGGTAGAAATTGATAAACCGGCAAAGGGGGGAGGAGTAAGAACTACCCTCTGGTATTTTAAATATCTTAAGGGAACAGCCACTGAACCTGATGAAATACAATGCCCCTCCCCCAGCGCTTTCATTATTTCGGAAGCCAGTTCCTGGTAATCTGATGGGGTAACATCAAGTATATTTTTTCCAAGGACTTCCTTACCTTAAATTCACTTTCCCATATTTTGTAGGTATTGATATCTCGGACCGTGTAAAGGCTGAGGAGAAAAATCGTTTTCAGGCTGATTTACTTGATAAAATAGGGCAGGCTTTAGTAGCCACAGATAATGAGGGAAGGATCATCTACTGGAATCAGGCCGCCAGGGTAATCTATGGATGGGGGTACAAAGTTATCTTCACAGTATTTTTTACAACCTCCTCACAAACAGCATTAAATATCGCACCCCGGGTATTCCTCCTGCAATAGGGATAAGATCTGAAACCAGGGCAGGGACCCTGGTTATCACTTTCGAGGATAATGGCCTGGGAATTGATTTGGTCAAAAAAGGAGAACAGGTTTTCGGTCTTTATAAAAGATTTCATCACCACATTGAAGGTAAGGGGATGGGATTGTTCCTGGTTAAAACCCAGGTGGAATTGCTCGGGGGTAAAATTTCAATTGAGAGTAAAGAGAATGCAGGCACGAAATTCACAATTACCTTTGAAGAAAAAAAAATTAATTGTATTTCTTAATATGAAGAAACAGCGCTACATGGTTGTCGATGATGACCCTACCAATAATATGATATGTGAATTTACCATTAAACGGATGGATAAAGAACCAGAAATAAAAAAGTTTACTATTCCGGAAGAGGCACTTGCCTCTATTAAAGAGAAATACAGCACAAGTATTGAGGCCCTGCCTACCGTTCTTTTTCTTGACGTAAATATGCCCTCTATGACAGGCTGGGAGTTTCTAGATGTTTTTATGCAATTTGACCAGTACGTGAAGGACCAGTTCACAATATATATATTATCATCTTCAATCGAGGATTTTAGAAAGGAAGCAAAGGTTTATACCTTCATACAGGGATTTCTGTCAAAACCAATAAATATGGCTCATCTTGAGGGGGTTAAAAAAGATATGCAGGAAGCACAGCTGAATTAGAATTAAGGGAAATTTGATAAAACTTAAAGGACACAAGCTATCTTCCATGTGCTGCTTTTTATAGTATAGGGGATAAGGGCCAAAATGATGGCTGGTAACAAGGGGACAAAAATGTTTTGCCTTCTGCCAGCCCTGTTAAAAAATAAATCCAAACAAAAAAGGTAGATAAAATAACTGTTGTTTTCCCCTCGGGAATATTTAAAAGTTTTGTGGTGACATTTAAGGGTAGAAATATGGATTTAAAATCTTCTCCCTGGCTTGGGGATTTTTTCCTCTTTGTCAGGTTTCTGACCTAAAATCCCCATCCTTTTTGCTCTTCTTTCCCAGTTTTGTCGTGCTAATATTTGCATATCTTCTACGTTATCACTTTCATCCAGAATTTCTAAACCTAATAAAGTTTCAATTATATCTTCCATTGTAACTAAGCCAACTGTATGACCATATTCATCCACTAGAATTGCCATATGAGCCTTGTCCTCAATAAATTTTTTAAATAATTTAGTAATTGGGGTTTCTTTGGAAACAATTGATATTTCCTTTTTTATACTTTTTAAGGGTTCCTGAGATTTATTTTCAATCAATTCTTCCAGAACCTCATCTTTTAAAACAAAACCGGAAACGTTATTTGGGGTAGTTTCATAAATAGGTATTCGGGAAAAAATTAACTTCTCCTGCGAATCATAAAACTCCTTGATAGTCATATTTTCTTCAGCGATAAATGCAACAGCAAAAGGGGTCATTATACTTTGAGCCTTTATAGATTTGAATCTAAGGATGTTCTGGATAAAAGTAGTTTCATTATCACCAAAAACTCCTTCTTCAACCGCAGCATCAGTCAAGGCTATATATTCCTCTTTGCTTACAGTTCCGGAGTGGGGAGATTTTCCCATTTGTTTGGTTATTTGCATCATGATCCATAATATTCCTGTATATTTTAATGGAAAAATAAGTATCTGTAAAGATCTTGCTGTGAAATTACCAAGGGACTGCCAATAATTGGCTCCAATTGTCTTTGGAATTATCTCGGAAAGAATTAAAATCGCCAAGGTCATAACTGCTGAAACTATGCCCACCATATTTCCGCCGTTGCTAAAAACTTTTTCTGCTTGCACCCCAACTAGAATTGCGCCAACAGTATGAGCTATGGTATTGATAGTTAAAATAGCTATGAGGGGTTGGTCCACATTTTTCTTCATCGTTTCAAGTGTTGCAGCATAGGCTTTCCCTTCATTTTTTTTCATTCTTAGGAAAGTAGGGGTAACACTTAAAAATGCAGCTTCCAGAATGGAACATAAAAAAGAGAAGAAAATTGAAATAAGAGCATAAAACACAAGTAAACTCATTGATTTTTTTTAAATTAATGTAATAAGGCAAAGCTGGTATCTCCTAAAAAAATTCAGGTAACTACCAATCCCAGCCTAAAGTTATTTTTAAAATATTCAAGGTGATAAAAATACTGGAAACCTAAGGAACTACAAATAAATTATTAATAGTTTGGGAAAAGACTCATTTCTGCTAAATAGAAAATATAAAATAATACTGGCTTGTTTGATGTGGTTCGAAAATTATTTGCCTCAACAGAATTAGCTAAAACACGTCATTATAATGCCGGTCGCTTTTCATTTAATGTAGGAAAGGGGCGTTGTCCCAATTGTGAGGGCGAAGGCTCTGTTATGGTTGAGCTATTGTTTCTCCCAAGTGTCTATGCTCCCTGCCCTGTTTGTAACGGTACCCGTTATAATGCTGAAACCTTGGAAATTACGTATTATCAAAAAAATATTGCCCAGGTTCTTGGCATGACCGTAAATGAAGCTGCAGAATTTTTTGAGAAAGAAGACCGAGTAAGTCGCACCCTTAATGTATTGCAGGAAGTAGGTTTGGGCTATTTAAGTTTAGGCCAACCGGCAACAGAGCTCTCAGGTGGAGAAGCGCAGCGCTTAAAGCTTGCAAAAGAACTCCAGCGATTGAGCCGGGGGAATACGCTTTATATTTTAGACGAGCCAACTACCGGCTTGCATCCAACTGATATAGAAAAATTACAAGCTCAACTGGCGAGATTAGTTGATGCAGGAAACACCGTAATTGTGGTGGAGCATGATATGCAGGTAGTGGCTGGAAGTGATTGGATTATAGACATAGGTCCCGGAGCCGGAGAAGAAGGTGGTAAAGTGGTGGTGGCAGGAACGCCAGAAAAAGTGCAAAAAACAAACAAAGTAAAACAGCAATTTATTTAAGGAGAACCTTAAACGCTCACCCTTAATTCATAAAAAACCTTTAACAAATCAGGATTTGTTCCTATATCAAGTATCCCTGAACAAAAACAAAAATTATATACTCGATCGCTGATTCGAAATCTTATAAATACAGATGCTGGTATGTCTGCGTGCGCTTTATTGTCTATTTTTTATAATCCTCTGGAAAATTTCTTTTGCGCTCCATATTTTTATTAAATAAGGAAATCTCTATTAAGAATTAATGTTTTTGAGTTTTGGAAACAATAAATTACGATGACAAATACAGAATCCAAACATTAAAGAACTGGGTAGGGTCAGACTCTAATTCAGAGATTGAAGATAATTTGCTAAATTTATAAGTGATAACATTTCTACCATGTGCTACGATATAAGTACGAATTTGGAGGCGCAATTAAGTCGTGCCAAACGCAAAGGGGATTTGCAGGCTATTAAAGAAATTGAGGAAAACCTGGTTCCTTTAACCGACTTGCCAGTTTACCACACCACAGGTTTCAGCCATCCAAAATTGCTGATCTATACAGATCGTTCTCCCTGGCAACCGGAGGTTTCAACCTGGGGTTTGGTACCCCATTGGGTAAAGGACAAAAAACAGCTAAAGGAATTATGGAATAAAACATTGAACGCAAGGGGGGAGACTATTTTTGATAAACCCTCATTCCGGGAATCTGCCAACCATCAGCGCTGCATTATCTATGTCAACGGATTTTATGAGCATCATCATCTGGGGGGAAAAACCTTTCCGTTCTACATTCATCTAAAAAACCACAAACCTTTACCATTGGCAGGACTTTGGAGTGAATGGACAGATCAGGAATCGCGGGAAACCCTCAATACCTTTTCCATAGTGACCTCCAGGGGAAATAAAATGCTCACCAAAATCCATAACAATCCAAAATTAGAAGGGCCGAGAATGCCGTTAATATTGCCGGAGGAATTGGAAGACAAATGGCTTGACCCAATTCGGGGAGAATTGGATGTTAAATCAATTCAAGAATTGATAAGAGAATATCCTGATGAAGAATTGGATGCATGTACGGTGCGACGATTAAGGGGAAAAGAATATATCGGCAATGTCGAGAAGGTTTCCGAACCCTTTGAATATGCAGAATTGAAGGTTTTATAACAGCGAATATTTTTGCATTACGAAGGGGAAACCATACTATTATCCGGAAATTATTTTCATCTTACTCCTTTACTAAATTCCAGGGAATTATATGTAATGCACTTTTTATTGTCAAGCTCAAAATCCCTCATCAATCTTCTGCAGGACATATCGTCAAGGCCAAGGAACACAATGTGATCCCTTATGTGTTTGGTAAGGCAAACTACCGCATCTATTCGGGCCAATATATAAGAGCCTTTACGGCTAAATATTTTTCCCTGGTAGTCAATAATCCAGCTATGTACTAAAAGGGAAACCTGGTCTCCCATTCTTTTTCCTGCAAATTCATAATCGAATGTGAACCCCATATCCAGTTCTTCCGGTAGATCCTTTTCCGGGAAATTTATAAATCCATCTAAAGGTCTAAAACTCATATTAGGAATATTTCCAACAAATATAAAATTTTTACTTGGAATAATTCCTATTTTTTAAAATTCATTTTAAAAAATTCCTCACCCGTAAATCAAAGCCCTACACTGGTTTGCAACGGCTGCGGTTTATTTATAGTTTCAAAAGGGTTAAAACCTATTTCAATCTTCTACTCTGCATTTATCATAAAAAAATTAATTTCTTTCATTTTTTTGTTTTACAGCACTGAATTCTCTCAACATATTGTATTTTTATTAACATTTTGAAATTAAATCAAACCAAAATATGAAAAAAATTCTACTTATTACTTTTGTAGTTGCGGCATCTAATATATTCGCGCAAAACCATCTTGAGGAATTATCTTATGATGATTCCCAAAATTCCGATGTTTTTCAGGAAATTAAAAACAATACTACATTAAGTAAATACATTGCGGCAGATGGTTCCGTTTTAAAACTGGGAGATACCTTAAAAATAGGAACCCCCTCGGGGATTACTACAAATACAACAGCTATTGGTGCAGGCAAAACCTTTGGTGCTGCAAAAGCCAGATCAAAATCTCATAGTACTTTTTCAACTATTATATTAGGACGCCCTGCCGGTGTGGGAAATATCCTTAACGCTATGAATGGAGAAGGTCCTTCAAATGCAGGTCAGGAAATGCAGGGAGAAGTGGTTATTGTTTCTGAATTATCGGTATCCCATAAAGGCAGTCGGAAAAAACCATTAGCCCTTCAAATTCTACTTGGTGAACCAAATGGTCGGGCTTTTGGAATCAATAAATATATGTCCGTCACCGATTATGAGAAGGCAGTCTTGGCGGGAGAAATTCAAAGCCTGAATGCTCCGTTAAATAGGGACGAGGCTATTGCAAAACTGAAAGAATCAAAAGATCTGCTTGATCTTGGGATAATTGAAGCAGCGGATTATGAACTCTTAAAAGCAGAATTGACACCTATAATTATCCAAAAATAAATTTCCATAAAAAAGATATGAAAAACACATTTAAAAAGATTCAGGAGAATATTAGCGAAGAAATATTAAAAAGAGATAAAAATTCTATTGTTGACGGAATTATTAATTGTGAAAAATATGCTAAAGCAACAACAAAAATACTATGGGTATTAAAAGAACCTTATTCTTCTGAAGGTAATTGGACTTATCAGGGTTATTTATCTGTAAATGATATTGAGAGTAAAATTGGATGTGAAAGTGATACATTGAAATATGATATTTTCAGAAGAATTTTATATACTACCTATGGTTTGAAATACAATAAAAAATATGCGGACTTACCTTTTGCGGAAGAATTAGAAGTTTATGGAACAGGAGAGGAAATAGCCTACATAAATATTAAAAAAGTAGGAGGTGGTAGTGAAGTAATTGATAAAGAAATAAAACAAGCCTATAAAGACAATGAAGATTTACTATTAAAACAGATAAAAGAATACAATCCAAATATTATAATTTTTGGAAACACTCTTAAGTATTTTAATTGTGAAAAATTAAAAGAAATAGGTTGGGATTTATTTGAGAATAAACATATTGTTGATGATAAAACTAATAATACCCATTTTTACCCAATTTCAAATGAGAAACTTTGTATTAATCCTTATCATCCATCCTATTTTACTGTAAGCAGAGAAGTATATTGTACCGAAATTATTGAAGCTGGTATTCAATGGAGGGATCTGAACAATTAATTATGTTCTAAATTGGTTGTAAGCATAGGTATGTAGCCCAGTTACCAACAACCCATACAAATGGCAAATAACCTTTAAATTAAAAATAAAACTCACGAACGAACTGGGGCTAAGTGGACAACTTCGGATCCTCAATACGCTAAATTATGTTAACTCTCTCAGTTATACTTATAGAAAAAAGTATGGGATTGAGAATAATGTCCGGGCCATCGAGCACTTTGACTGAGAAACTTTTTCTAACCTTCAATAAATTGGAGTATTGGTTTTATATTGTCGCGAGTAAACAACATATGCAATTTATGCTAAAAAAACTACCTATTATTCCTCGAGAATGAAAGGCCTTTGATATTCCTTTTTTATCAGGGCAGAGGTATTCGTTATTCCCTTTATGTTGATTAAGTAGAAATAACATTAAGCCTATGGAAAACAAGGCGGCATAACATCTTCGGTTAATTGCAAATAGAGGACAATAGGTTAAAAGTGATATTTTAGACATCAAAAACAAAAAACTTAGCCGACGGCTGGGTAGCATCGCATTTGTTTTTCGTGTCTAAACTACTCAGAAGAATTCATTTATATTCGGATGATCACAATCAAATGATTACAGGTTTTAATGATTTCTACATTGTAGGTCTTTAGGGTGCAGTTGGGGGAGGAGGGGCGAGGGATTGTGGGTATTTGATTTTAGTGTTTGAGATTCAGGGTTTAAGTGAATACAAATTAAATTTTTTTGTTATGAAATAAGTTTTGGGGGTGGAAAGTGGAGGCATTTCCTGTCTCCTTCCTCATATTTGTACTTCCGGAATTGTCTTGTTATATTTCTTAAAGTGGTATTTTTGTAACCATAGATGGTGTCCGGAACAGAACATTCCTTCTTTAGGCTTTCCGGCAGAAAAATCAATTGCAGTACAATCAATATGAAAGACAAGAATAATACCCCTGAGAAAACACCCAAACGTCTGTTTGACTGCCTGGACTGGCAGCTGCAGAATTTTCCGCTGGAAGATATGCTGGCTGCCAAGGAAAACGGGCAGTGGAGAAAATACAGTACCCGTGAGGTGTCCGAAAAAGTGGATCAGCTGAGTGCTGCCCTGCTGGGATTGGGATATTCGGCCAAGGACGGGAGTATTGAAGGACGGGACAAGATTGCCATCATCAGCCTGAATCGCCCGGAATGGATGATGACCGATATGGCCATTCAGCAGATCGGGGCGGTTTCTGTGCCCATTTATCCGAACATCAATAACAGCGAACTGGAATTCATCCTTCAGGATGCTGGCGTGAAAATAATCTTTGTCGGGGACGAAAAGCTGTACCGTAAGGTCAACGAGATTTGGGATTCGCTGCCGGGGGTGGAACATATCTATTCTTTTCAGGAGACTTCGGAAATCCCTCTCTGGAGTGATCTGCTGATGGAAGTCAGCCCTGAAAACCGGTTGCAGGTAATAGATTGTCGCGATGCCGTCAGGGAAACAGACCTGGCTACCATCCTTTATACTTCAGGCACTACCGGCACGCCCAAAGGAGTGATGCTGACCCACAAGAACATCCTGAGCAATTCCTTTGGGGCCGCAGAGATCATTCAGGAGGTTGGGGTTGAGGGGAAGAGGGTATTGAGTTTCCTGCCGCTCAACCACGCCTTTGAAAGAATGGCCACCTACTGTTTCTTCTATAGCTGCGCCTCGGTATATTACGCCGAAAGCATGGACACCTTGGGGGAGAACCTGAAGGAGGTAAAACCTGTGCTGTTCACCACTGTGCCCCGCCTGCTGGAGAAAGTCTACGAAGGGATCCTGGCAAAAGGATCCGAACTGACGGGAATCAAAAAGAAGCTTTTCTTCTGGGCACTGAGCCTGGCGGAACGATATGAAATAAACCAGCCGCTGAGTCGGGGGTACCGACTTCAGATGGCTGTGGCCGGCCAGCTCATTTTTAGCAAATGGAGGGAAGCCCTGGGAGGAGAGGTTAAATCCATCATTGCAGGAGCTGCGGCTTGCCAGGTAAGGCTGCTGCGGATCTTCACCGCTGCCGGGATCGTGATCCAGGAAGGCTATGGACTTACAGAGGCTTCCCCGATCATCAGCGGAAACGGGTACATTGAGAAGAACAGGATGTTCGGCACAGTAGGCCCTTTGCTCAAAGGGGTAGAGGTGAAAATTGCCGCGGACGGAGAGATTCTCTGTAAGGGCCCCAACGTAATGATGGGCTACTACAAACGCCCTGACCTGACCGCAGAAGTGATCAAAGGGGAATGGCTGAACACCGGGGACATTGGGAAAATGATAGACGGCAAGTTCCTGAAGATCACTGACCGCAAGAAGGAATTGTTCAAGACCAGCGGCGGGAAATATGTGGCGCCCCAGCCCATCGAGAACAAAATGGTGGAAAGTGACTGGATCGAACAGATCATGGTGGTGGGGGAATTTCAGAAGTTTGTAGGTGCCCTGATCGTGCCGGCATTCCAGGTGATCAGGAAATGGTATGAGGAACAGGAAAAAACCTACCCCGGGAACCAGGCTGTGCTGCAGGACCTGGAGGCCAGGCTGAAGATCGATGAGGCGATAAAGTATTACAATCAGCACTTCAATCCGGTAGAACAGATCAAGAAATTCGTGCTTATGCCACATGAGTGGACCATTGAGGGAGGGGAATTGACTCCTACGCTGAAGCTGAAACGGCGGGTGATTGCAGAGAAGTATGGGGATTTGATTGGGGGGATGTATGGGGGATAAGACCTTTGAGAGTAAGAAGGAAAAAAAAAGCGATGACTGGGAGTGGCTTTTTTCCTTGTTGTAATGATTACATGCACAAGGATGAGTTTTTCATGTTTTACCTGGACTTCGGAGATATTGGATAAGAAAGACCCCGGGAAGTCGCACAGGTACTAGCATTTGATCCTTTGGGAAACTAAGGTAGTGATCTCACCTCTTCTGTGTCCCTTATGAATGTTTTTTTAAAAGGAGAGGGGGAGATACTGGGGGTCCTCACTTGTGCTTTTTCATTAAAAAAGGAAATTCACCCTTTGAGCCATTCTTCTTTTCCTTTATAGGGTATTGTAGCTTGCCTCATTTAGACCTTATGCTTTTTTGACCTGTAATGTGATTTCCATACCCAGGATATCGGTGATTTTTTGCAAGGAACCCAGAGTGGTGTTGGTCTGTCCCGTCTCAATTTTATAAAGTGTATTAATCCCTAGGTCAGCCATTTCGGCTAATTGTTTTTGGGTGATGCGCAAGTGATCCCGACCCTGCTGAATCAATTGACCTATCTTTTGTATCGCTCCCATATACTATTTAAATTTTCTTCTGCCCAATCCACCTTCTGTTGTGAAATTGGAATACTGACTTATTAATGAATATAAAAGTACACGGAAATACACACTTTAATGTGAAAATTAGTAGTTTTTTGGATTTTGAGTGAAGTCTACAACATTACATAATAATCTACTACCCATTTTTGATTTTTAATATTTTTGGAGGCGATTAGAACCAAGTGATAATTATGTAAATCAAAACAAATTTTAAAAATTAACCTAGTATTTATTGCTGTAAAAATGGATTATCGATACAATAATTTAAGAAAAACTGTACAAAATAAATAAATATTTCGATTTGGTTCAAATTAGAATTTGTCCTGGGGAGTCTAGGCTAAATGAATCCGCATAGATTGGTTCTGATGATATGTTAGGAAGTATTTTCACTCAATATTCTTAAATATTATCTTTTTTTTATAATAAACCCAGGTTCTTATATATGAACCTATCCCACTAGTTTTTAAATCAGGCTGGAGAACTCTACGAAATTCGGATCGTATGGATGATCAAAATTAGACCGCAAAATGTTAAACTTATTGAATATGATTTATATCATTCATATTAAGAATCTAATGAATTAATTTAATTAAATCAAAATAAAAAAATAGGAAATAAACTCTGAATATATTTCAATTATACAATCTTCAGAAAAAAAACAATGTACTGAAACATATCATCTGATGTTAAACAAATGAATAGAATAGAAAACATATTTTTTATATTAGCAGTTATTACGTGTGTTTTAATAATCGGAATTGAGTTATTCTGGGAAGTTTAACCTATTTGAAATTATTTATCCTCATAGGTAGGTAAAGCTATTTTAGGTGCATTGAGCTGATGACCTTTCATCCAGGAGATTTTTATACTTCGAAGGCAAGTTCTAATGATGTTTTCCCCACATGGGTGTTCCTGAAGAAAATAAATCCTGAATATATTTCAATCATTTACCCAGGGTTAATCACAATAATATATTTACTGGTTACAGTAATATTTTTTCATTTTAGTTGCTCAAAACTGAAGATCAGGAATTGAGTCATTATAAAAAAAGAGAACTTTGAAGATTTCAACTGTTTTGACCCCTATAAAACAAGAGTAATATTCTATATTTCAAAAATTAATTAAGCGGTACACTTTTTCGTTAAAATTAGGTATTTATCCTGATTCCAATTTTCCACTGGTGTAATCTTTCCTAACAGGCCATAAAGCCAATGATTGTTGTAGAAAATCACATATCTTTTTAATTAGCCATCCCCCGAAAATCAGGAGTAGATCCTTGTTAAGTACTGATTTTACTGGGGTTTTAGGGGTATTTTAAATAGGGAAACTGTTTTAAAAGGCGTAAATTGTTATAGCAAAAAAAC
>JBGSWA010000174.1:0-3869 GCA_041752645.1 Gillisia sp.
CCAGAAACTTCGGAAGAACAAACCAAACCTGAATAAAGCCTCGCATTTGCAACTCCCGAAAAATGCCTCCCGAATTGAGGAGTTAACAGATCACCATTAGCCGATTTCTAGCTCCACCTGATTTCTTACCAAATCCTCCAAGGTCTCACGTTTCCTGATCAAATGCGCTTCCCCGTTGTACCAAAGAACCTCTGCAGGCCGGTAACGGGAGTTATAATTGCTTGCCATGGTGAAGCAATAGGCTCCTGCATTGCTGAAACACAGAAGATCACCTTCTTTTATTTCCGGGATCCTGCGGTTGGTGGCAAAAGTATCTGTTTCGCAGATATAGCCAACTACCGAGTAAAATCGCTCTTTTCCTTCCGGATTTGAAATATTCCTGATCACCTGATGTGACCCATAAAACATGGGACGTATCAAATGGTTAAATCCGCTGTCTACACCTGCAAAAACGGTGGAGGTGGTCTGTTTTATTACGTTTACCCGTACCACAAATCTGCCAGCTTCACTGACCAGGAATTTTCCGGGTTCAAAGGTCAGGGTAAGTTCTCGGCCATATTCCTTGCAGAAGGATTTAAACTTTTTGGTCAGTTTTTCGCCCAATTCCTCTATGTCAGTTTCAATATCCCCCTCCTTATAAGGCACCTTAAATCCGCTGCCGAAATCCAAAAATTCAAGATCCTTAAAATGTTTCGCGGTATCAAACAAAATCTCCGAAGCATATAGAAACACTTCAATATCCAGGATATCACTGCCTGTATGCATATGGATCCCGTTGATGTTCATCCCGGTGTTTTCCACGATCCTCAATAAATGCGGGATCTGATGAATTGAGATCCCAAATTTGGAGTCGATATGTCCCACTGAAATATTGGTATTTCCCCCGGCCATCACATGCGGATTGATGCGAATACAAACCGGCACGGTGGGGTGCCGCGTTCCAAATTGCTCCAGGATGGACAAATTGTCGATATTGATCTGTACCCCAAGAGTGGTGACCTGTTCAATTTCTTCCAGGGAAACCCCGTTTGGAGTATATATGATCCTCGAAGGATCAAAACCCGCTTTAAGTCCCAATTGCACTTCCTGAATTGAAACGGTGTCCAGTCCGGAACCCAGGCCTTTGAAGAGTTTTAAAATGGAAATATTGGAAAGTGCTTTTACCGCGTAATTTATCCGGAGCTTTTTCACATTGCTGAAAGCACTGGTAAGCCGCTGATATTGGGATTTAATTTTTTCAGCATCGTATACATATACAGGGCTTCCAAATTCCGCTGCAACGTTAATAAGGTCTTGATCGTTCATTTAATAATTTCTTTAGAAAGGGCAAAAATAATTTAGAAATCCAAATATCGAGAATGATTGTCAGAAAATAACACAATCATTCAAAATGTTATTTAATAAGCTATTAAAAAATAGGTTTTTAATAAAAGTGAAAGGATACTTTTTTAAGGGAGCCGGGTTAAAATTCCACCGAAACTCTCTCCTTTTTACTTTTTCTCATAGCGATAATTACAATGGCGATGATAACTCCTGATCCGGCCATAACAGCACCAACCAGGGTGGCCGATGTAAAACCGTAACCTAAAGCTATGGGGATTCCTGCAAAGAATGCCCCAAAGGCATTACCCATATTAAAGGCACTTTGGTTCATGGAGGATCCCAGCATTTCAGATCCCTTTGCTGTATTGATCATGGCCATCTGAATGGGGGTGGCCAAGGTAAAGGCCACCATGCTGATAATAAAGGTCAAAATGAGAATGGCTGTTTTGTCATCGGCCAGATATGTATTTGCGATAAGTACAAGCACCATGGCTATCAGGGACATCAGAACGGCATTTATAGGGGAGAATAGTTCCGCAAGTTTTCCCCCGAGTAAATTCCCTACCACCATCCCAATTCCGGCAATGATCATCGCATAACTTACCATAGATTCCGGATGTCCGGCAACATTGGTAATCAAGGGGGCTATATAGCTATACCAGGCAAAAAACCCGCCGGTACCTATAGTAGTAAGTAAAACAACCATCCAGAGTTCAAGCCTTTTAAAAACCCTCAGGTCTTTTCTCAATCCGTTGGAGGAGGATTTAGGCAGGTCCGGCATCCAGAAAATAATGCTCAGTACCGCCAAAACACCTACGAATCCAACCATTAAAAAGGAAACATTCCAGCTGAAATGCTGGCCAAAATACGTTCCTAAAGGCACCCCAATTACATTTGCCAGGGTAAGTCCTGTGAACATCATCGAGATGGCCTGGGCAGATTTTCCGGGTTTGGCCAGTTTTGCGGCCACAACTGCCCCAATTCCAAAAAAGGCCCCGTGCGGCATGCCTGATAAAAACCTGGCTATTAAAAGGGTTTCATAACTACTGGCAAAGGCAGAGAGGGTATTAAATATAGTAAACCATATCATCAATAACATCAGGATCTTATGGCTGGGCCATTTCCCTGCCAACCCGGTTAAAATTGGCGCGCCCACTACCACCCCCAGGGCATAAGCGGCAATAAAATGCCCTGCCTCCGGGATGCTCACGCCCAAATCTCCTGCAACATCCGGGAGGATCCCCATTATTACAAATTCTGTCATTCCAATTCCAAATCCCCCAATGGCCAGGGCAATTAATGCTTTCTTCATCTCGACAAAAGTTTAATTTGAAAAAAAATTTAATTTGCAAAAGTAGCAGAGAAATCGCAAATAATTAAGAAAATGGGGGTTTAATCACTATAACGAAATAGTCAATAGGGGGAGACCAATTCAATAAAACCATGGATACCTAAAAAATTTAGAATTAAAGCATTGAGTTTAAGCAGAAGAGCACCAAATTTCTAATTTAAAAAAGTTTTGGTACAATCCCTTTACATTCGTTACTTTTGTGAACCGTTAATACTGAATAAAAAGCAGATTATGAACATACACGAATATCAAGGGAAAGAAATTTTAAGCAGCTTTGGCGTGCGCATTCAGCGTGGGATTGTTGCCCATAATGCTAAAGGTGCAGTGGATGCTGCTAAGGAACTCACCGAGCAAACCGGTACCGGATGGCATGTGATCAAGGCTCAGGTTCACGCCGGAGGCCGCGGAAAAGGAGGAGGGGTGAAGCTTGCCAAAAATCTGAAAGAAGTTGAGGAAATTGCAGGGAAAATGCTTGGAATGAACCTTGTTACCAAGCAAACTTCTGCAGAAGGTAAAAAAGTTCACCAGATTTTGGTTGCTGAGGATGTATATTACCCAGGGGATAGTGAACCCGAGGAATTTTATATGTCTGTCTTGTTAAACAGAGCCACAGGACGTAATATGATCATGTATTCTACCGAAGGGGGAATGGATATTGAAGCGGTTGCTGAAAATACTCCGGAGCTAATCTTTAACGAGGAAATAGATCCTAGCGTTGGAATTATGCCTTTTCAGGCCAGAAGGATCGCCTTTAATCTTGGTTTAAGCGGAAATGCTTTTAAAGAAATGACCAGATTTGTGCTGGCACTGTATACCGCCTATGACAAATCTGATTCATCCTTATTCGAGATCAATCCTGTACTTAAGACCAGCGATGATAAGATTCTTGCGGTAGATGCCAAAGTTACCATTGATGACAATGCGTTGTACCGCCATAAAAATTATCTTGAAATGCGCGATATCAGGGAAGAGAACCCGGTAGAGGTGGAGGCTAAAAAAGTGGGACTCAACTATGTGGATCTTGAGGGAAATGTCGGTTGCATGGTAAATGGAGCCGGACTGGCAATGGCAACTATGGATATCATAAAGCTTTCCGGTGGCGAGCCTGCTAATTTCCTTGATGTGGGCGGAACAGCAAATGCAGAGCGGGTGGAACAGGGTTTCCGGATCATTCTTAAAGATCCTGCCGTGAAAG
>JBGSWA010000175.1:0-4349 GCA_041752645.1 Gillisia sp.
AAAAAAGGTGCTGTGCATATCATACAAAATAACCAATTGCTGCATTCTGGCACTGACTGTTTTTGTTTCCATTTTTTTTATTTTTAGTGCTGATGTTTTTTTAGTTCAAGCTAAGTCTCATTTACCTCGTAAGTATTACATAATTGCAAAAAAGAGTTATATGATTCCGTCATTTGCTTACAGTAACAGCGGCCAAAACCATGCTATATAAGTGTAGCGACTAAAATGGACTAATGTATAGTAGATTCTTTGGGATGGGCAATACATTACCCGTAAAGGGATGGATTCAGGCAAAATCCTTTGGTAACAATAAGATAACAGGCATTGTTAGTAAATGCTGAGCTGGATAATAAGTATAGTAGATTTACAAATCCTGAACTTAACAAGTGACAAGTCCCCTCGCAGGTTTGTTGGAAATAAAATACAAGAGGATAAAGCAGGGTTATTAAAGAATATTTTGGAAATTTGAAAAAGCAGGTTTTAGAATTAAATATTAATATCGGATGATAAATAAGAACAAATCTTTAGCTATACAATGTAAATCCGCAATTCATTGTTTTTGCCCCGAATTCGTTTATTTTATTTTACTCATGTACATATACCAATTCCATTCCCAAGTTTGTCCGTTATCGTCTGAAAATGCCTGGCTCCAAATTGGGTTTTCTTTGTCTCTTGTATCCCAACGAAAAACTATTAAAATTGGTTTTCCTTCAAAAATGTCTTTGGTAAAAAAGTGTGCAACACTATTTTCGAAAGAGCCTAATACTGGCGGGTCTAATTTTCCTTCGTTGCTATCTGCCCAATAAATACTCCATAATTTTGTTTTGGGATTAAATAGCCTTACAGTCATTCCTTCAAATGGTTCGCCATCAAATGTTGCTAAAAAATTATCAATATTTCCTATACCATTTAGTACTTTGTACATTTCCTGGGTTGAATGAAACTCTATCCACTCTGTACAGTTGTTTAATTTTGATTTTAGTTTTTTATTATGCAATTTCCACTTGCCTTCAAAAAAATCAAAGTCTTCTTTTGAAGAAGTAGATGATGCTACTATTATCAATTCACCATTTATATCGAAATTTATTTTTGGTATTTCAGTATTTTCAGTTATCATAAATGTTAGTTATTTATCCAAAAGTAATAAATAACTATTCATTGATATTATGCGTATCACAATTTTATAATTTAGATATTTCACTAATAATATCAGTCAATTTATCAGGCATACTAAAAAATGGTGAGTGGCTTGAAGGTAATTTATATACTTTCAAGCAAGGTATTTCAGCCAACATTTTCTCCTGCAACCAAGGCGTAATGGCTCTATCCTCAGTACATTCAATATAATATCTTGGCACACTTCCGTAATTTTCTTCTGTAAGTTTTAATTTTGCTTTTGCAGATTCTGTAGATTCAGGCAGCAAAATTATTTTAGCCATTTCTGTAATGTCATCCGGGCAATCGTGGTATAATCCTTCTTTGTAAATTTCGGGTAAAAGCATAGAAGAAATGGTGCCGTGATAAGTAATGTGATTACCTAAAATTTCTTTTTCATCCAAAGCAAAATAATCTTTGGCACATTTTCCATTGGCTACAAGAACAGCCGCTAAATAAATTAATTTTTCAATTTTCTTTGGTCGCAATTCTGCTAATTGTGAATTGAATATTCCGTTTTTACTATGTGCCACCAGTATCACTTTTCCGGGTATGCTATCAATAAGTCTGCATAATTTTTGTATCGTAGAATCAAATCTTACATTTTCTATCGGTGTTTTATCTCTCCCCATTCCTGGCAAATCAATTGAATAAACCGCATGACCTTGTTTTTCGAGTAAAGGTGTTACTTTGTACCAGTTCCAGGCACTATGCCACGAGCCGTGAATGAGAATAAATGTTTTCTTTTCGTGTTTGTTCTGAGCATTCATTTGAAACGGATTAAAAAGTAGTGTAATAATTAGCAAACTTAAATATGCTATGCAGGTCTTCTGTGGTTTCATTTTTTGATTTTAGAGTTAGATACAAAAGTCAAAATATTTTTGTAGCCATAAAACCCGAAACTTGCTAACTTAAAATTCTGAATGTGTTTTTGCTCCTTCCCAACCAATAATGGCAGTTTTTCTGGTATTGCCCCACATATAACCACCAAATATTCCTGTGGCTTGAATAGCACGATGGCAAGGAATTAAGAAGGCTACAGGATTGCTTCCAATGGATGTACCAACAGCTCTTGAAGCACTTGGGTTTTCAATATTTTTAGCAATGGCACCGTAAGTGGTCAATTGTCCCATTGGAATTTTTAACAATGTTTGCCAAACTTTTATTTGAAAATCTGTTCCCTTTAAGTGCAGTTTTATTTGGTTTAGTTTTGTCCATTCATGAGTGAATATATACAATGCATTTTGCTGAATTAAATCTACCATTTGTCTGAAACGAGCATTCGGAAAATGATTTTGCATTGTTGAAAATGCAACAGATTCATCATCGGCGAATGCCATGTAACAAATTCCTTTTTCTGTAGATGCTACTAAAATATTGCCAAAAGGGCTTTCTGCAAAGCTGTAATTTATAGCCAGGTTTCTTCCACCATTTTTATATTCGGCTGGTGTCATACCTTCAATATTAATGAATAAGTCGTGCAATCTGCTAGTACCGGAAAGCCCAGTTTCGTAAGCAGTTTCAAAAAGAGTAGCTTGATTCTCTTTTAAAAGATTCTTTGCATATTCTATAGTTGTGTACTGCAAAAATTTCTTTGGGCTGGTGCCTGCCCATTCGCTAAAAAGCCGCTGAAAATGAAAGGGGCTTAAATTTACTTTTTTTGCAACTTCATCAAGATTGGGTTGGTCTTTAAAGTTAGCTTTGATATACTCAATTGCTTCTGCAATTCTTATATAGTTGATATTTTGTTGTTCGGTCATTATTTTTAGATTTTGTAATGCAAAGATGGAGAGAAGTTTAAAGTTATAAAATCCAAAACTTGCTATACTAAATTAATGCTGTTAAATTTCGTAGGGTTTTGTATCTGAATGACCACAAACAGTTGCAGTGTTTTTTGATTTTTAGAAATTTTACCATTACAGTCTTTGTTTAACCAATGATAAAATGGCCAGGCTAAAAGAAATATTAGCAGCAACTGTTCTAATTGTATGATACAAATTCCAAGGCTTTTCAAATGCTTTTCTCATTGCAGCAATTTCGTTTGTAGTGGCATTTGAAATATTGAACTTTTCCAAATGATTATTTAACGGAACATTGCCGAAAATAGTTACAGCAAAAACTGCAATTACGTATATCAATGTAGCCGAAAGTAAAAGATAGAATGTTGCCGGGTTGAAATTTTTATAACTTAGCCAGGTTGATAACGGAAGCATCAACAGGCTACCTATAAAACTTATAAAAAAATATTGGTTTTGGATAACCTTATTGATTGATTGAAATGATTGCAGATATATGATATCCTGCAAGTTGCCTAAACCATTTATTACAGAACAACTGTAACCGTAAAAAAGCCCTGCCAGCAAGCCGGTAAGCAATACTGTTATTAATTGTACTGCTTGAAGCAGGTTTAGGGTCATTGAGTTTTCCATACCCCGCTTTTAGAAGTTTTGTTTACATATTCTCTAAATGTTGTTGGCTTCCTGCCTAATATATTTTCTATATCGTTTGTAAGCGATTCATTTCTACCATCTAAAACTTCAGTAAATAAATATTGTATCAGCCAAATAAAATCGTCAGGTAATTGATAAGATTTGAGAGCGGCCACATAATCATTCATACTTATTTCGGAATAGGCAATATCTCTTTTTGATGCTTTAGCAATAATAGCTGTAGCGGATTCAAATGATAATAATTCTGGACCGGTAAGTTCAATATTTTTATGTGAATGTTTGCTGTTAGTTAATGCTGCTACTACTACATCGGCAATATCATCTGCATCTACAAATGGCTCTAATGCTTTGATAGCAGGGAGCACAACTTCATTGCCCAAAATTGAATCAAGCAAAAAATTTTCGCTAAAATTTTGCATAAACCAACTGGCTCTAATTATTGTCCAATTTAAACCTGAATTGATAACGATGTTTTCGCAAACTTGTGCTTCTTTTTCACCTCTACCCGATAGAAGTACTAAATGTTGTACACCCGATGTTTTTGAAATTGCTACTAATTTTGCAATAGCTTCAACTGCGGTTGGCACCGCTAAATCTGGTTGAAACGTTATATAAACGCTTTCAATTTCTGTAAGAATTTCCTGCCAATTGTTCGGCTCGTCCCAATTAAAAGATGGTTGCCCTTTTCTCGAACCCAAGCGAACCGGTATTTGAAGATTTTGAAATCGTTCGGCAACTCTTTTG
>JBGSWA010000176.1:0-3300 GCA_041752645.1 Gillisia sp.
TTTCTTAGTCTCAACCCCTCTTCAGGCCTTTCTCTAAGCGGCTGCAAACATACAACCCTTTTTTATAGCACGGCAAACTTATTTGAAGTTTTTTCTGATTTTTTTTAGCTTTTAAACCAAAAGAAAATCAATCTTACTTCCTTTAAAACAATTGCCAATCAATGAACTTTTCTCTCAGCGATAAAACCTCTGAAGGCTTTTCGCTAAGCGGCTGCAAACATACAACCCTTTTTTATTTCCCGGCAAACTTATCTGAGGTTTTTTTGATAAAAAAAAAAACGCTTTTAATTAAAGCCTGTTCCTCTTGTAATCCGTGCCAGTCAATGAACTTCGCTCCTCACAACCCCTCTCGGTGTCGCCCTAAGCGGCTGCAAATATACACCCTCTTTTTTGCTTCTGACAAGCTTTTATTTATCTTTTTTTTGATATTTTCTTAACGTTTTGGTAATAGGCAGATTAGATCGTAAAAAAATATCCGCAGCCTGAGACCTCCCCTGCTTTGAGATCCAAAAACAAGCTCAAAATGACATAACCGACCCAACAGATTTGATTCTGAGCCCAGGGAAGATCTCCCGCAGGAATCCCTGGAGCATTTATAAATATGACCGCTCGAAAAGTTTTAATACCTCTGCCCTTTTCTTTGCTGGGGGTCTTCCTATCACCCAAACCCCTATGAAGCAGGACATATTTATGAAATAGGGGTGTGATCCTTTTGGGAGGATTACGACTTGTAATAGGAAGGCCGGGGCAATTGCGTACTTATTCACCTCGGTCTTAATGCCTGATTGTCAGTTATTGACCTATGACAAATCGACCTAAGGGATTTTATTGACAGTCCTTTTTTAAATGATTAAACCATTTCACTGTAGCGCCGGATCAACTGCTTCCATATTTAAATCTGGCCTGAGCCTTGCCTCTCTAGCCCTATGACTATAACTATCTAGGGAGTATTGCTGGCAGTCCATTTATTGGTGAGCTCCAAAAACTTAAATTTTAATGGGCTGGGTTGAGGCTCCAGGATTTTAGCCTGAAAGGATCGCTGCAAAATATCTTCTATTAAATAGTCTTCTTTATTGGATTCAGGATTGTATTCCTCTTTGAGGGAGATATCAAAAACACTTGCGGTGGAATTATACCAAAAAGCCCTCCACCCACTTTTCAGGTTCTTTATCAAATTATAGGTGGTGACACCGGTTTGGCGATGAACGAGTTTTACCAGGATTTGTCCTTCTGTACGGGTAAGTTTCTTCAATTCGGCCGAAAACTCTCCTTCTATATAATCCTGTACTATTTTAGTGTATTTTTTTTGCTGACGTTTGGATTTGATCTGATCCAATCTGTAGTTGAGCTCAATCAACCTTTCCGAGGCAAGCTTGGCGTAGGGATAGACCTTTCGGGTTTTTCTCCTCAATATCAAATAAGTTCTGCGGTCCTGATCTGATTTGAATTTCAATCGGTTTAAAATAATAACCTCCTCCAAATCAATACTTTCCCGCAGGATGGTATCCCCTACAATAATAAAATAATCCTTATCAAGTGGATCTTTGACAGCCTCTGTATTTTGGGCCGAAACACTTAAAAGGACAAAAAACAATAAGAATGCAACGACTACTTTCAAATTACCACCATTTTATAATTACACTTATATTAAACCAAAACTGTTCCAAATTTACTAATTATAGGTTGAATTGCATTTAATTCTTAGTAATTTCGTGAAAAATAATCTCAGAAAAAATCAGTGTAATGCAAATTACATATGACCAATAAAAAACAATAAATACCTACTATGAAATGAACATTAGCGAAACTGGGCGCAAACCCCAAGGAAGTAATGCAAATTACATATGACTAATAAAAAACAATTAATACCTACATATGAAACAGTTGGAAATACTCGATGAAAAATCGATCAAATTTTTAGAAAAATATCTTAACAATGCCTCGCCTACAGGCTATGAATGGGAAGGACAAAAAATATGGATGAAATACCTTGAGCCTTATGTAGATGAATTTATTACAGACACCTATGGTACGGCGGTGGGAGTAATTAATCCAAAAGCAAAATTTAAAGTTGTAATTGAAGGCCATGCGGATGAAATTTCGTGGTATGTCAATTATATTACAGACGAAGGATTGATCTATGTGATACGCAATGGTGGAAGTGATCATCAAATTGCCGCCTCCAAGCGGGTAAATATTCACACAAAAAAGGGAATTGTACAGGGGGTATTCGGATGGCCCGCCATTCATACCAGGGATAAAGAAAAGGAACAGGCCCCAAAACTGGACAATATTTGTATTGATCTTGGATGCAGTTCAAAGGATGAAGTGGAAGAATTAGGAGTGCATGTGGGCTGCGTGATCACCTATCCCGATGAATTTTTTATCCTTAATGAAAACAAATTTGTTTGCCGCGGGCTCGATAACAGGATGGGCGGATTTATGATAGCCCAGGTTGCCAGGTTATTAAAGGAAAACAAGAAAAAACTTCCTTTTGGACTGTACATTACCAATTCGGTACAGGAAGAAATAGGATTGCGCGGGGCTCAAATGATCACGCACCGAATAAAACCCGATGTTGCAATTATCACCGATGTAACCCACGATACCACTACGCCTATGATAAGCAAAATAACCAACGGTTATGCAAAAATCGGTGCAGGCCCGGTGATTTCCTATGCCCCATCGATACAAAACAAATTGCGGGAGTTATTGATTGAAACCGCAGAGAAAAATGAGATCCCATTTCAACGCAACGCTTCCTCCAGCATGACGGGAACCGATACCGATGCATTTGCCTACAGCAATGGCGGGGTCGCTTCTGCACTTATTTCCTTACCGCTCCGTTATATGCATACCACTGTGGAGATGGTTCACAAAACAGATGTGGAAAATGTGATTAGGTTGATCTATGAAAGTTTATTGAATATTAAAGATGGTGATACTTTCAGTTATTTCGAATAGCTAAAAGAAGCACCTATAATATTTTAAAACGGTTACTTCAATACAATTGAAGTAACCGTTTTTTTTTGAAGAATTTTTTTACAAATAATTATTATCTGTTCATTTGAAATCGTTTTATTTTTTAAAAATTGATGACTTTAACGAGCAATGAAATTGATAATTAGATTAATGATCCTGAACAGGTAGCCAAAATTGCTAATCTAATCTTATTTATATCACTGAAGCCAATCTAAGTGTAAGAAGATATAAATGTGGTCGCGGATATTCAATTTTTATTCAGACAGAGTTTAGTTTAAAGTCTCGTTTACAGTCTCTTTTTCTTCCGAAGAATCATAA
>JBGSWA010000177.1:0-4394 GCA_041752645.1 Gillisia sp.
AGTGAACTGACCCATTCTATAAAGCAGGTTTCAAATTGTTCGCTATCTATGGCAGAAAAGACACGGTTAAAGGTGTCGTGGGATGGGATTCCATTGGGAAGTTCAAGGAAACTGCGCAGGAAATCGATTTTTGCACGTGCATAGCCTTCCACATTTTCCCAGGTTTCCGCGCCACAAATCACTGAAATTATTCCGATAAGAAGGATGTCGTTTAAATTGTGTTGCCTCGTTATATCGCCCGTGGGGTCGTCTATTGCATTAAAAATAGACCTGAGTTTGTTGCTTGTTTTCAAGGGATAATTTACTGATTATCAGTATAATATACTCATAAAACCCTTCAAAAACAACAAAAATAACCTAAAAATGAGCCGTTTTTGAATTAAATTGTAAATTATCAAAGAACAATTTTAAGATGCGTTTGCCGGCTAAAAAAGGCCTAGATATTTGAAAGTTAAAATATAAGTTGTATTTTTGCACTCCTTTTTAGGCAAAATAATGGAAAAAAGAAAAGGGTTGAAAATCAAATCAATAATCGCTTCTGTGTTTTTTATTGCCTGAATTTTCCCAAAGAAACATAGAATACAAATAATACAATCAGCAATGGCTGAAGAAACAAAAGATCAAGAAGTTCAAGAGAACGAAAACTCTGAAATTCAAACAAAAGCAGCTCCATCTCCACAACAGGAAAATCCTGAGAAATTTCTGGAAGATTTTGATTGGCACAACTACGAAGAAGGAATTGATCCTGTAGATGATACCAAATTGGAAGAATTTGAGAAATTGGTAGCCGAAAATTTCGTAGACACCTTAAATGATGAGGTTGTAACAGGAAAAGTAATCAATATTACGGATCGTGATGCAATTATTGACATTAACGCCAAGAGTGAAGGGGTTATTTCATTAAACGAATTTCGTTACAACCCGGACCTTAAGGTAGGGGATGAGGTAGAAGTTTTAATTGACGTGCGTGAGGATTCAACCGGACAATTAATTCTTTCTCACCGGAAAGCCCGTGTTATTATGGCCTGGGATCGTGTGAACAAAGCGCACGACGAAAGTTTAATAGTAAATGGTTTTGTGAAATGTCGTACCAAAGGAGGTATGATCGTAGATGTATTTGGGATCGAGGCGTTCTTGCCAGGTTCTCAAATAGACGTGAAACCTATCAGGGATTACGATGCTTATGTAGGAAAAACAATGGAATTCAAGGTTGTGAAAATCAACCACGAATTTAAAAACGTTGTTGTATCCCACAAAGCACTTATTGAAGCTGATATCGAGGAACAGAAAAAAGAAATTATCGGCCAGTTAGAAAAAGGTCAGGTATTGGAAGGTACCGTTAAGAATATTACCTCATACGGTGTATTCGTCGATCTTGGTGGAGTAGATGGATTAGTCCATATTACAGACCTTTCCTGGTCTCGTATCAACCATCCTAATGAGATCGTAGAATTGGATCAAAAACTTAATGTTGTAATTCTTGACTTCGATGAAGCTAAAACAAGAATTCAATTAGGATTGAAACAATTGAACAAACATCCATGGGAAGCACTTGACAGTGAGATGAAGGTTGGAGATAAAGTAAAAGGTAAAGTAGTTGTTATTGCTGATTACGGTGCATTTATTGAAGTTGCTGAAGGAGTCGAAGGACTTATTCACGTTTCTGAAATGTCTTGGAGCACGCACTTGCGTTCTGCCCAGGATTTCGTAAAAGTTGGAGATGAGGTTGAAGCTCAAATCCTGACTTTAGATCGTGAAGACAGAAAAATGTCTCTTGGTATCAAACAATTGACACCTGATCCATGGACTGATATTACCGCTAAATATCCTGTTGGTTCTAAACATAGTGGTATCGTGCGTAATTTCACCAACTTTGGAGTGTTTGTTGAATTGGAAGAAGGAATAGACGGACTTATTTATATCTCTGATCTTTCCTGGACCAAGAAAATCAAACATCCATCTGAATTTACCAATGTAAGTGATACCTTGGAAGTTATTGTATTGGAACTGGATGTGGAAGGACGTAAACTAAGTTTAGGTCACAAACAAACAGAGGTGAACCCTTGGGATAAATACGAGACTGAATTCGCTGTGGGAACTACCCATACCGCTGAGATCGCTGAAATCGTAGACAAAGGTGCAACCATTGAATTCAATGAAGATATCACTGCTTTTGTTCCTACCCGTCACCTTGAGAAAGAAGATGGTAAGAAATTGAAACAGGGAGAATCTGCAGAATTTCAGATAATAGAATTCAATAAAGAATTCAAGCGTGTGGTAGCCTCACATATGGCGATCCATAAAGAAGAAGAGCAACAAATTGTGAAGCAGGCAGCTAAGAAAGCAGCTACGCAGAACAGTGAAAAAACCACTATCGGTGATGTGAATGCTGAACTTCAAGCTTTAAAGGATAAAATGGAAGGTAAAAAATAATCAGTCAAACTGATCAAAATTCCCTCACCTAAGGGAATCCATTAATCTTAATGAGTAAAAACCTCCCTGAAATTCAGGGAGGTTTTTTTTTGCTAAAAATGAGCAGTATTAAATCCAATTTTGAATTCCGAAATTAAATTTTTAAAGTGCGGCTATTTTTTTTCGCAATTGAAATTAGTAGGGAGTTTTAAACCACTTCGAAACCAAAAAAAAACTTACTTTTGTTATAATAACTTCAGTTTAATAAATTATGAGCCAGAAAGTGTTGCTTAATTCAAAAGAGATCAACATCATCCTACACCGTTTGGCCTGCCAGTTAATTGAGAATCATCCCGGTTTTGAAGATACAGTAATTATAGGAATTCAGCCTCGAGGCGTATATATGGCTAACCGGATCACAAAGGTTCTTGAGGAAGAATACGGTATAAAAAACATCCCAAACGGACAATTGGATATCACCTTTTACAGAGATGATTTCAGGAGGAGCGAGAAGCCTCTGGAGGCCAATAATACAAAAATAGATTTTATTGTCGAGGATAAGAAGGTGATTTTTATAGATGATGTATTATACACCGGAAGGAGTATCCGTGCCGCATTAACTGCCATACAGTCTTTTGGGAGACCCAAATCAATTGAATTGCTCAGCCTTATAGACAGAAGGTTTAGCAGGCATTTGCCTATACAGCCGGATTATAATGGCCGGCAGGTGGATGCATTTAATAACGAAAAAGTAAAAGTACACTGGAAAGAAAATGAGGGAGAGGATGCAGTGTATGTTATATCCAAATAAATAATTTCATGAGCGAATTAAGTGTTAACCACTTATTGGGGATTAAATATCTTACTCTTGCAGATATTGACCTGATTTTTAAAACTGCCGATCATTTTAAGGAAGTCATCAACAGGCCTATTAAAAAGGTTCCTTCCCTTCGGGATATTACCATAGCCAACTTGTTTTTCGAAGACAGTACCCGGACCCGGCTTTCCTTTGAACTGGCGGAAAAAAGATTGAGCGCTGATGTAGTGAATTTTTCGGCGGCATCTTCCTCGGTAAAAAAAGGAGAAACCCTCATAGATACCGTCAATAATATCCTGGCCATGAAGGTGGATATGGTGGTGATGAGACATCCGAATCCGGGAGCAGGGATCTTTCTGTCCAAATATGTGGAAGCGAGTATTATAAATGCCGGCGATGGAACTCATGAGCATCCTACCCAGGCATTGTTGGACAGCTATTCCATCAGGGAAAAATTAGGGGAGGTAAAGGGTAAAAAAGTGCTTATCGTTGGAGACATCCTGCATAGCCGGGTGGCTCTTTCCAATATTTTTGCCTTAAAACTGCAGGGAGCAGCCATTAAGGTATGTGGTCCAAAAACCCTTATCCCTAAACATATTGAATCTTTAGGAGTCACTGTGGAAACCAATCTCACAAAAGCCTTGGAATGGTGCGATGTGGCAAATATGCTTCGGGTTCAGAATGAACGTATGGAAATCAGTTATTTTCCGAGCACACGGGAATACACTCAGCAATTTGGATTGAATAAACAGATTCTGGATTCCTTAAATAAGGAAATAATAGTGATGCACCCGGGACCAATAAACAGGGGAGTAGAGATAACCAGTGATGTTGCGGATTCTAAACAAGCCATTATTCTGGACCAGGTTCAAAACGGAGTTGCGATTCGAATGGCGGCCATATATTTATTGGCTTCTAAAATTAAACGATAAATTTTTGAAGATCAGTTAAAATTGATGTCTAAAATCCGATGAAAAATCTTTAAAAACAATAATATCCGAATATGAAAATCACTCACAAAGACAATTATAGTGTTTTTAGCCCCGAAAAGGAAAATGTTGCGGAACTGGTAGCATCCATTAGCGAAAATCATTCGGATTTTAAAAAGGAAAATGTAGTGGTCGATATCACTAAATATGGACCTCTGGCCCTACAGGAAATCCTA
>JBGSWA010000178.1:0-12225 GCA_041752645.1 Gillisia sp.
ATAATTCCGAACCGCATTCCATTAAAATTTTAAAAAGCTTATTTACTCTTTCTCAATAGCTTTCTTTTCCACAGGTTTCTTTTCTGAGCTACCCGGTTCATTCAACTTCTGGCTCATTTCCATAGACAGGGAAGAACGGTCGAAGGTGATTTTTCCTGCGCCGGTTTCTATTACTACTGAATTGTTTTTTTCGCTAAAATCGACAATCCTACCGTGCATTCCGCTTTTGGTAACAATGCGATCCCCTTTTTTTAAGTTGGAGGCGAAGACTTTTTCTTGTTTAGCTTTTTTCATTTGTGGGCGTATCATAAAGAAATACACTACCACGAACATTAAAATAATTGGTGCAAACTGCGTTATTTGATCCATAAATAGGTTTATTGCTTTTATTTAGTTGGATTTGTACCTGCTTCAACAAAAGCTTTGATTCTTAAATTTTGTGTAGCCTTTTCGGTATTCGAGGTAACGGTTATGGTTTTAGTTACCTGCCCTTGTCCTGAACCATCAAATTTTACGGTCATCTCCCCTGTTTCTCCAGGTGCGATAGACTCATTTTGAGGATAGGAAGGAACTGTACATCCGCAAGAACTGGTTGCATTTGTAATTACCAAGGGAGCATTTCCTGTATTGGTAAATTTAAATATGTGCTCTACATGGGTGCCTTTTGCTATTTTTCCGAAGTCAAATTCTTCTTCTTCAAAAGCCATTACAGGGAAATTTGCAACCTGGGCATCGCGCTCAGCAGCGGTTTCCACGTTTTCAGCCTTCACCTTGCTCGAGGCGTCATCTTTGCAGGAAGTAAAGAGCATGGCTCCAACGGCCGCTAACATTAAGATTCCTTTTTTCATAATAATCATTTTTTAAATTAAAGGTTAAAAATACTAAAATTTCTGAGTTAGAGAAGGCCTCTGCCAATTTTATTTAGGCGATTTTCCTCCTGGTACTCTTTAGAGAGCTTGTCCAGAACTCCATTAATAAATATACTGCTTTTTGGGGTACTGTATTCCTTGGCAATTTCCAAATATTCGTTAATTGTCACCTTGACCGGTATAGAAGAAAAGCTCAAAAATTCGCAAAGGGCCATTTTTATAAGAATGGTATCAATTTCGGCAATTCTTTCCTTATCCCAGTTGGGGGTTTTCCCTTGCATTTCGTTTGACAATTCCTCGTCATTGAGATACACTTTTCTGAACAGATCCTTCCCGAAGTCTTCGTCATCCGGACTTTTAAAAAGCTTGGGGAGTTTTGATTCCTGCGGGCTAGACTCCTTTAATTTTTTCAGAAATTTCAGGATTGCCGTATTGACAATGGGCAGATCATCCAGCCAGGTCAGTTTTGTGTCCTCCAGATAATCGTACAACTTTTCATTGGGGGCGATGAATTCCCTCAGCATAAGAATCACAAAATCCTTATCCTCATTAAAATCTGAGCTGCGGGTAGCCATATAATCCTCGAAGGCATCGCTCTCCATGATCTTTGCCCATAAGATCGACACATATTCGTTATCCCTGCTCCAATGTGAAATAGCCCGCTCTTCACAGGCATCCTGAAAGTCGATATTATCTTCCAGCATTTGAATCACCTTATTATTTACAAACTTCAGGTTGGGATCGAGCTCCTCCTGGGTTGGCAAAAACTTTTTTTGTGATTTTTCCAGATAATTTCCGGAATAGGACCGGATCTCAATGATCAATTTTAATAGGAGCAAAAATAAATCATACATTTCCTTCATACTTTTTTGAAGGAATTTCTCTTCTGCATTAAAATTTTTGTTTTGGCTTTGATGGAATGCGTAAAGCGATTGCATTACCTTAACTCGAATATGTCTTCTGGTTAACATAGCTGTAAAAGAACTTTTAAAAATTAGCAAGGCGAAAGAATCCTCTTTCGCCTGCAAAAATAGTATTTATTTCAAACTCCTTAGTTCAAATTCTCCCTTTTTCTGTCATCAATTCGCTGTTGGGCGATTTTCAGGGCTGCTTGGT
The DNA here is from genome assembly GCA_041752645.1 of Gillisia sp. Taxonomy (GTDB): domain Bacteria; phylum Bacteroidota; class Bacteroidia; order Flavobacteriales; family Flavobacteriaceae; genus Gillisia. The sequence continues at coordinate 1,986 of JBGSWA010000178.1, forward strand.
GAGAGGTGATCCCACCGCTTTGGGCCATTTTCAATATCTCGAGGGTAGTATTGTAGATGTTTTCTGTTTTGCGAAGTATCTCTTTTTTGTCATATCCCTCCAGCTCGGCATATACATTTATGATCCCCCCGGCGTTGATCAAAAAGTCCGGAGCATATACGATACCCTTATCCTGAAGCATTTTCCCGTGACGCAGCTCATCTGCAAGTTGGTTATTTGCAGCCCCCGCGATTATGGAAGCCTTGATCCGGCCGATGGTTTGATCGTTAATGGAAGCACCTAAGGCACAGGGCGCATAAATATCGACCTCGGCGCTGTAAATATCATCCGCAAAAATTTTGGCCCCATATTTCTTGCTCACCTCCTCCAATCTGGAAAGATTAATGTCGCTTATAAAGATCTGGGCCCCTTCATTGGACAAATGCTCTACCAGGGCTTCTCCCACGTGGCCTATTCCCTGGACCATCACTTTCTTCCCCTCCAGGTCATCACTGCCAAATTTGAATTTTGCTGCCGCCTTCATTCCCATAAACACACCATAGGCTGTAACAGGAGACGGGTTCCCGGCTCCCCCTTTTGATTCTGAAATCCCGGTTACAAAGGGAGTAACCTCCCGCACAAGATCCATATCCCTGGTTTCCATCCCAATATCTTCTGCGGTGATGTATTTTCCGCTGAGCGAATGCACAAAGGCCCCAAATCTGCGCATGAGTTCAGGGGTTTTTTGAGTTTTGGAATCTCCGATGATTACGGCCTTCCCACCCCCGAGATTCAATCCGGTAATAGCGCTTTTAAAGGTCATTCCACGCGATAAGCGAAGCGCATCGTTCAGGGCTTCCCATTCATTGGCATAATTCCACATCCTTGTACCTCCCAGGGCAGGACCTAAAACGGTGTTGTGAATACTTATTATTGCCTTTAAACCTGTATCTTTGTCGTTGCAAAAAACAACTTGCTCGTGATCATCAAAAGATGCTTGCCCGAAAACCGGTGCATTTTTAAGTTCATTTGCGTTTAAAACATCAACTTGCATAGATTCTGTTTTTTAAAATTGAATTTTCTTTTTATAAAAATCACCCTGCAAAATTAAGGAATATTTTAATTTTACCGGCAATTTTGAATGAATAAATGCGAATATCACAACAAAGTCAAGGGAATCAGTATATATGAAGGAATTAAAACATCTCAATAAATATTTTTATAAATACAAGTGGCAGTTAATTTTAGGCCTGGTCATTACAATTGTTGCAAGAATATTTGCGCTTTATCCGGTTCAGTTTATCGGAGATTCCACCAATGTCATTCAAAGGTATATTGAAGGAGGGATCACCGATCCCGCGGCCCTGCGTCAGGAATTGTTCTATAATATTTTACTCATTATCGGAGCGACCCTTATTTCGGCATTTCTCACCTTTTTAATGCGCCAAACCTTTATTGTGGTATCCCGGCATATGGAATACGACCTGAAAAATGAGGTGTACCAGCAATATCAAAACCTCTCGCTAAATTTTTATAAAAAGAACCGCACCGGGGATTTAATGAACAGGATCAGCGAAGATGTTTCAAAGGTGCGAATGTACCTTGGCCCTGCGATCATGTACAGTGTGACTACCCTTACTTTATTTGTAGTGGTGATCTGGTATATGGCCAATACCGCTCCTCTGCTAACACTTTACACCCTGGCCCCCCTGCCAATTTTGTCCTTTGCCATCTATAAACTCAGTGTGGCCATTCACAACCGAAGCACCGTGGTGCAGCAATACCTATCGAAATTAAACACCTTTACCCAGGAGAGCTTCAGCGGGATCTCGGTGATAAAATCCTATGGGCTGGAACCTCTTACCAATGACAATTTTGTAGAACTCTCCAACGGAAGCAAACAAAAAAACCTGGATTTGGTAAAGGTACAGGCCTTCTTTTTCCCGATGATGGTTTTGTTGATAGGTGTGAGCAACACCCTTGTGATCTTTATTGGTGGGCGGCAGGTTATAAGCGGGGAAATTGAAAATATTGGGATCATCGTGGAATTTTTGCTCTATGTAAATATGCTTACCTGGCCTGTTGCAACCGTGGGATGGGTAACCTCCATCATCCAACAGGCCGAAGCCTCCCAGGCACGAATCAACGAATTCTTAAAAGAAGAGCCCCAAATTAAAAACCTTCAGAAAAACATCGAACCCATATTGGGGGATATCAGCTTTAAGAATGTGACCTTCACCTATGAAGATACCCATATCACGGCCCTTAAAAATCTTTCCTTTACCGTCAGCCGGGGAGAAACCCTTGCCATTATAGGAAAAACTGGCTCCGGGAAATCCACCATCCTGGAACTCATAGGCAGGTTGTATGATTCGAATCAGGGGGAGATCCTGATTGACGGAAAAAATATCCGGGAGATCAACCTTTATAATCTGCGGAACTGCATTGGGTATGTACCACAGGATGCTTTCCTCTTCAGTGATTCCATAAAAAATAACATCCGGTTCGGGAAAACTGACGCCACAGACCAGGAAGTGATCGAGGCAGCAAAAAATGCTTCGGTTCATAAAAACATAAAAAAGTTCAGCAAAGGCTATGACACTGTGCTGGGAGAGAGGGGAATCACACTCTCCGGCGGACAAAAGCAACGGGTTTCCATAGCCCGGGCCATCATCCACGATCCGCAGATCCTGCTTTTTGACGATTGTCTTTCAGCAGTTGATACCGAGACGGAAGAGAAAATTTTAAACAACCTCTTTAAAATTTCAAAAAATAAAACAACCATAATTGTAAGTCATCGCATCTCTTCAGCAAAAAATGCCGATAAAATTATTATCCTTGAAGACGGTGCAATCTCGCAGCAGGGAAGCCATCATGAGCTGCTGCAACAGGAGGGATATTACAAAAAACTATACGCAAAACAATTAAGTGAAAAAGAAATGTGAAAAATTGTTGTGAAATGTTAAAAATTTTTAGATTTTTGATCATTGGTTAATACAAACAATTAAGATTTATTTTATGAGTGAAAATGGAATGATGGAGAAAGATGAAATATTCTCTAAAGTATTACGAGCTGGAAGACGCACCTATTTTTTTGATGTAAGGGCCACCAAAGCTGATGATTATTACCTCACGGTTACCGAGAGTAAAAAATTTACCAATGCCGATGGATCTTTCCATTACAAAAAGCATAAGATCTATTTGTATAAAGAAGATTTTGAAGGCTTCTCCGAAATTTTAAACGAGATGACAGATTACATCGTCAATGAAAAAGGAGAAGAGGTAATTAGCGACAGACACCAAAAAGATTTCAAAAAAGAATATCAGGAGGTAGAGGTAGAATCTGAAAATGAGCCTTCTGCTGAAAAATTTACCGATATCAATTTCGAGGATATTTAAGCCTCATATCAAATTTATAACCCAACCACCCGGCAGCAAACCAGGGTGGTTTTTCTATTTTAGTCCAGTATATAAAGGTGAGCGTAGAGCTCTCCTATTTGAACTTATACAAAAGGGGATTGAGGGTTTTACCTTTCTTAAATCAGGTGAAAACGAGCCAAATCAAAGTTTTTCCCCATAAACTGAGTAGGCTCTGCTATTTATTGCTAATTTTGTTATTCAAATACCCTTATAATGACGCACCTTGGTGGCCCATATCCTAAATTGATATTTTGAAATTTCTTCAATCCTTTAAATGGTCCAGTAAATTCACTTACAAAATCCGGAAATTTTCATTTTGGGTAAGCCTGTTGGCTGTATTTCTGGTGATTTTTGACCTGGGTTTTAAAAAAAGCCCCCAAACAGAAGATTGGCTCATTTCATTCTATATGTCCGCCCTAATGGTAGGCTGCCTCTCAATAGCACTGCGTTACCTTCTTTCCTCCGGCCGACCCGGGATCAAGGTTAGAATCATAGATATTTTTTTACTTACCATATTCCTTTTTCAGATCTTGCTAAAAATAGATGTTATAACAGAACTTCTTGGTTTTTTATCTTTTTTCAATAAAAAAGGATGGCTCCACCTGGCGGTATTGCTCTATTTCATAAGGGAATATTCTTCCTTAAAGATCGATTTCAACAGGCAATACTTGAATCCCGCTCAGTTATTTATTGCCAGTTTTCTCCTGATCATTATTTTAGGCTCATTTTTGCTGTTGTTGCCAAATGCCACCCACTCCGGAATTTCCCTGGTAGATGCCCTTTTCACCTCCACCAGCGCCGTATGCGTTACCGGGCTTGCAGTTGTGGATACCGGAAGTTTCTTTACCCAATTCGGCCAGCATGTGATCCTAGTTTTAATCCAACTCGGTGGAATCGGGATCATGACCTTTGCCAGTTATTTCAGCTATTTTTTCCGGGGGCAAAGTTCCTATGAGAACCAGCTCACCATGAGGGATATGACCAATTCAGATAAAATTGGGGAAGTTTTCACTGTCTTAAAAAAGATCCTCACCATCACTTTCTCCATTGAACTTGTAGGAGCGATCCTGATCTTCCTGAATCTCGACACTATTCATTTCAGCTCGCTTGCAGATAAAATTTTCTTTTCCATTTTCCATTCCATTTCCGGATTTTGCAATGCGGGATTTTCAACCCTTGAAAACAGTCTTTATGAACCGGGTTTTCAATTTAATTATCCGCTGCATATAATCCTTGCGCTTCTGTTTATCCTCGGGGGACTGGGATTCCCCATTGTATTAAATATAATTACCTATTTCAAGCATTTGATCATCAACAGGATTTTGCCCATTGGTAAAAAAGAAAAAAGACTTCATCGCACCTGGGTGATTAATATCAATACCCGCATCGTGATGGTCACGACCTTGCTGTTGTTGTCTTTGGGAACCCTGCTTTTCTATTTCCTGGAATATGACAATACCCTGGCAGTTCATACCACCGAATACGGAAAAATTGTCACGGCTTTTTTCGGAGCGGCCACCCCACGAACGGCGGGCTTTAATTCGGTAGACACCTCTGCCCTGAATTTCACCACCCTGATGCTGATCATACTTTTGATGTGGATTGGGGCCTCTCCCGCATCAACCGGGGGTGGTATTAAAACCAGCACCTTTGCCATAGCCATCTTAAACTTTTTAAGCCTGGCAAAGGGAAAAGACAGGATCGAGGTGTACCGAAGGGAAATAGCCGATATTTCAATACGCCGGTCTTTTGCTATTATCTCACTTTCCCTTCTGGTCATAGGAATGTCTATTATGTTAATCGTTGCTTTTGAACCGGAGCAAACCCTGCTTAGAATTGCTTTTGAATCTTTTTCAGCTTATAGTACCGTGGGCCTGAGCATGGGACTGACCTCCAGTCTTTCCGATTACAGTAAACTGGTGCTTGTTGTCACAATGTTTATAGGAAGGGTAAGTATGCTCTCCATTTTAATAGCGCTGATGAGAAGGGTAAAACATTTAAATTACAGGTATCCTACCGAAGAAATATTGATAAATTAAAAATTACAACAATGAGCATCCCTGCGAAATAAAATTTCTCACTGAGGGATACATGATTAAATGGAGGTACCATAAATATATCCTCTAGACAAAAATAAAGACAGAGGAAACCTCCGGGAGAATAAAATTTCTCGCTGTAGGGAAAATGATGCACTGGATATACACTTGTACGCTAAAATTATAAAAAAATACAGATGAAACATCCAGGAGAATAAACTTTCTCACTGTAGGGCGATGTATATATGGATGTAGCATATGACCGATAAAAAACAATAAATATAAACAGATGAAATATATTATTATAGGCCTTGGCAACTTTGGAGCTTCCCTGGCACAGAAACTCACTGAAAAGGGTAATGAGGTAATAGGTGTTGATGTGAAGATGGACAAAGTCGAAGCATTAAAAGATAAGATCACCCATGCCATTTGTCTGGATTCCACAGATATTAATGCGGTGTCCAACCTGCCTTTAAAAGATACGGACATCGTGATCGTGGCAATTGGCGAGGACAAGGGAGATCTTATTATGGCCACCGCGCTTATGAAACAGTTAAAGGTAAAACGCCTTATCAGCAGGGCTGTAAGCCCGCTGCAGGAGATGGTACTGGAAGCAATAGGGGTGGATGAAATTATCCATCCCGAAGAAGAAACCGCAGAGCGTTGGGCAAAAAAACTCAACCTGCAAGGGGTGGTAGACTCCTTTGAACTCACCGCACACGACAGTGTGGTGGAAATTGTTGTTCCAAAAAAATACCAAGGAAAAACCCTCCGGGAGATCGATCTAAGAAAAAATTATAGAATTTTGGTTTTAACTACCATGAAAGTAGTCGAGGTAACCAATGCGCTTGGGGCAACAAAAAAAACAAGGCAGGTCCAGGGGGTGGCAGGTTCTGAAACCGTATTAAATAAAGGTGATGTTATGGTACTCTATGGAAACAATTCCGATATCAAGGAATTAATTCAAAAAAGTAAGGAGGAATAAACAGATCCAACTAAAATTTAAAATATTGGACGAATTCAAAAAGGGAAATTGTTTTAAAATTTAGACCCCAACCCACTTTTTTTATTTCCAAAACACTCAAGGCCATCGGAACCCTAATTCCACCGGGATCCTTGTGATTTTCCTTTTCCACCTTGTGAAACCCTTCCAGACTCCGATGATCACTTTCATTTAAGCTCGTTTCACCCTACACGCAGCCCGTTTTCCACCTTAAGATCGGGATTGAGAAGCACGATATCATTTCCGGGGCCCACAGCGCCTAAAACCAGGCATTCACTCATAAAATTGGCAATCTGCTTCTTGGGAAAATTGACCACCGCCACAATTTGCTTCCCCAGTAGCTCCTCCTTGGAATAGCGTTTGGTTATCTGGGCCGAGGATTTCCTTACCCCGATCTCGGGGCCAAAATCCATTGTCAACTTATAAGCCGGTTGCCGCGCCTGGGCAAAATCCAGGATCTCTGTAATAGTACCGATCCGCATCTCAACTTTTTCAAATTCACTCCAGTTTATTTCCATCGCATTTAACTATTTTATGAATTCCCCGCCCAGGGCAGATTATTAGAAACTCGATATCCAATAGAAAGGAAGCCTACTTCCTCCCTAATTGCCCCATTGAACGGACCGGTTCAGGCAATGGCAAAAATAGGCAAAGAAACCCACCATCAAGAAAAAACAAAAAACAAAAATAAGTACCCACCCCCAGGGGGGGTACCACAGCCAGCGAACCTATCTTACATCCCAGTTCATTCCGACAAATGAAAAAAAAACCAGAAGCTAAAGATATTAGTAAAAGCTGGCCCGGATTTCAGTCAAAGACATATTCCCCCCGCGAGGGCAGGCCTTACCAAGGCCCACAGGGAAGCTCCCGCTTAAGCCCGGGATTGAAAAAATAGCCTGAGCGAAAATCTAAGGAATCGCCTGGTTGTCTTTATTTTGATGCCTGGTGGCATATGAAGTAAAAGCATGGATTTAAGGCTTCTGATAAAAGTAATCTGGCGCTTGATTTATTTTTGGCCAATGTTCTGAGATCGGGCTTCACAATTCCAGGGCAATCTTCTGCCAACTAAGCGCAACCCTTTAAGTGAATAATAAAATAAACATGTTAAATTTGTTATCAGACAATTCAATTGATCATTAAAGCTTTACCCATGTCCTTAACTGCATCCACCCTGCTCCCTTTGGGAACCGAAGCCCCGGAATTTATTCTCCCTGATTCCATCAGTGGCAAACTCTTTGGTTTGGAGGAATTAAAGGGTGAAAAGGGAACCGTACTTATGTTTATTTGCAACCATTGCCCGTATGTAAAACATGTAAATGAAGAAATTGTCAGGCTGGCCAATGATTACAGGGTTTCAGGATTCGGGTTTATAGCCATTATGAGCAATAATGTGGAAGACTACCCCGAGGATCATCCCGAGCTGATGAAAAAAGTCGCGGAGAAATACCACTATCCCTTTCCTTATTTATACGACCAAACCCAGGATGTTGCCAAGGCGTACCATGCAGCCTGTACCCCCGATTTCTATTTATTCGATTCGGAATTAAAACTCATATACCGCGGGCAATTAGACGCCTCCCGTCCGGGAAATGGGATCCCCGCAAACGGAAGGGATCTGCGGGAGGCCCTGGATTCGGTGTTGAACAACCGGAGGGTGCCGCAACCCCAAAACCCGGGCATGGGCTGTGGGATCAAGTGGAGGAAATAAATCCTTCCCCCAAGCAATGAGCCGCATTTGGATTCTTAACCTCTAAGGCTGAACCGATCCCATCCCTTCGGGGCAACCTTCAAATCAACTCCCTCCTTTTCCCCGCTTCACTCCCACTCCTTTTAAGGGTAGACTTCCCGAGTAACTTTTCAACTTTAAAATTAATTTTTCATATCCTTAACACTGCCCCTTGGCTTATTTGCCTAATTTTAGATTTCATTATTAAAAAATAAGGGTATGAGTACACTTAAATTAGGAGATACCGCGCCAAATTTCGATGCGGAGACTTCCATAGGAAAAATTAATTTTTACGATTATTTAGGCGATAGCTGGGGTATTTTATTTTCCCATCCCGCGGATTTCACCCCGGTGTGTACCACCGAGCTGGGAGCGGCAGCCAAATACAAGGAGGAATTTAAAAAAAGAGACGTTAAAATGGTCGCTTTAAGCGTGGATGGGGTTGAGTCCCACAAGCAATGGATAAAGGATATCGACGAAACCCAACACACAAAAGTGGATTTCCCTATAATTGCGGATGAGGACAAGAAAATCTCCACCCTATATGATATGATCCATCCAAAGGCGGACAATACCCTGACGGTGCGTTCGGTTTATATAATAGCCCCTGATAAAACCATCAAGCTTATGATCACCTACCCTGCCAGTACCGGAAGAAATTTTGATGAATTGCTGCGGGTTATCGATTCCCTGCAATTGACCGCTACCTATAAAGTCGCAACCCCGGCCAACTGGAAAAAGGGGGAAGACGTGGTAATTGGGACTGCTGTTTCCAATGAAGAAGCAAAAAAAATGTTCCCGAAAGGCTTCAAGGAGGTAAAACCCTATCTGAGATTGACCCCGGAGCCTGATATGAAATAAGGAAATCAGAAGGAGTTCTGAGATTTTCAAGGATTTCTTATTCAAAAAAAAACCTCACAGCCTTGAGATCTCAAGGGCTGTGAGGTTTTTTTTTATCCCGACTTTTTGGGATTTTATTGTGTTACTTCACCGCAACCAGCTCCACATCAAAGATCAGGGTGGCATTTGGAGGGATCACTCCCCCTGCACCGCTCGCGCCGTAAGCCAGAGCAGACGGAATTACAAAACGGGCCTTGTCCCCAACGTGCAAGAGTTGAATCCCTTCATCCCAGCCTGCAATCACCTGTCCTTTTCCAAGGGCGAAATCAATAGGTTCATTCCTTTTATAGGAGGAATCAAACACACTGCCATCGCTTAACATGCCTTTGTAATGAACAGAAACCGTATTACCCTTTTCTGCCTTGGCACCGGTTCCTTTTTGTTCGATCTTGTAGCTCAGCCCGCTGGAGGTTTTCTCAAAACCCTCTGTTAACTGACCTAATAGATCCTGTTGTTGTTTCTTCGCGGCAGCTTCCCTGGCTCCCTTGGCTCCGTTAAAAGCACGGAATTCTTCCACTGCATTAAATTTTTCGGCTGCCTCTCCTACCCGGAGGATCTCCAGTTTATCAATTTTGTCTCCCTGGGCTATTGTATCGACAATATCCTGGCCTTCCACTACCTCTCCAAAAACGGTATGTTTTCCATCCAGCCAGGGGGTTTCGGTATGAGTTATAAAAAACTGACTCCCGTTGGTGCCAGGACCTGCATTGGCCATGGATAGTTTTCCAGGCGCATCGTGCTTCAGATCGGGATGAAATTCATCGGGGAAGTTGTACCCCGGCCCGCCGGTGCCATTTCCCTTGGGATCGCCCCCCTGGATCATAAAATTGGGGAGCACCCTGTGAAATTTCAAGCCGTCATAATATGGTTTTCCCTGTGGAAGCGCCTTGTTTTCCAAATTCCCTTCGGCCAGGCCGATAAAATTCCCAACAGTCCCTGGTGTTTTCTCAAATTCAAGTTTCGTTAAAATCTCACCCTTGGTGGTGTGAAATTTTGCGTATAATCCATCTTTCATGTCGCTAGTTTAAAATTATTCCTGCAAATATAAGGAATTGAAAAAGTAAGCTAAACCCTTCTTAGGCTGTTTTTAAGAAAAAAACCCCGGAATACTCATCTCTTGCCACCCAGGGCCCCCTGCCTTACTCTCCAAAATCCAATTTCAGAAATTAAAGGTAT
>JBGSWA010000179.1:0-36387 GCA_041752645.1 Gillisia sp.
CATACAAATAATGTATTTTTGAACACTTAATTAATTTTATTGAAACGCCTCCCTGCAAAACTATCGTTATTTATTTTAACCCTGACACTTTTAATATCCTGCAACGCGGTAAAAAGGGTTGGTAATGATGAATTATTGCTCCGTAAAAATACCATTTATTTAAATGGTGAAAAAAATAAAGCAAGCCGCATTCACAATCAATTATACCAGGAACCCAATTCTAGGTTGCTGGGGTTTCCCTTGAGTTTACATTTCTATAACCTGGCAAAACCCCAACCCGATTCTGCATTTCAAAATTGGCTGCATAAAAACCCTCTCCGGAGGGAGCGCCTGATTAAAATATATTCTGAAAAGCAGGTGGTCCAGATGGGAAATTCCTATGTAGCCTTTAACCAATGGATAAAAAGAACGGGAGAATCCCCTGTGATAATAGACTCGGCACTCACTAAAAAATCTATCAACCGATTGAAATCCTGGTATTTCAACAATGGCTGGTTTAATGCCGAGGCGGAGTACGAGGTTAAATCTACCGGAAAAAAAAGAGGTGAAATTGATTACAGGGTAACCTCGAATCATTCTTATAAGGTAGACTCCATCGGTCAAAGAATAGATTCAGAGGTCATTGATTCCCTATACCATGCCTATTTGGAAGAATCAATGATAAAATCGGGAGTCCAATACCGGACCTTGGATTATAATGCTGAACGCGACAGGCTCACAAACCTTTTTAGGAACAATGGGGTGTATTATTTTGACCAGGAATACATCAGTTTTGAGGCCGATACTGTAGGGACCAACTACAAGGTCAATACCACGGTCATCGTGAATAACCGGCAGATCTCGGAAGGCGATAGTACGACAAGGGTTCCCTTCAAGATGCACAAAATAAGCAAGGTAAATGTATTTACCGATTACACCTTTCAAAATCGATATAAACCGGTAACAGACAGTGCCTTCTACAAGGGTTACAATATTTACAGTTTTGATGAATTGAAATATAAACCCCGCGCCATTGCCGATGCTATTTTCATTAAACCGGGAGAGATCTTTAAAGATACCGACAGGACAAGGACCTACAGCAGGATGAGTTCTCTGCGGGTATTTAAATATCCAAATATTGAATACTCCTTGGATCCTGCCGATTCCACCAATACAGATTTGGTGGCCAATATCTTTTTATCCCCGCAACCCAAATATTCCCTGGGTTTTGATTTTGATCTCTCACAAAGCAATATTCAGGATTTTGGGATCGGATTTGGGGGTTCCTTGCTAGTTCGCAGCGTATTTCGGGGTGCTGAAAATTTTGAAATATCAGGTCGCGGAAGCATTGGCTCCTCTTCCGATGCCGCCCAGGGCAGCTCTAATGACCGGTTTTTTAATATTTCTGAAATTGGTGCCGATATTAAACTCATCTTCCCACGGATTTTTCTTCCTTTTAATACTGATAAATTCATCCCAAAATATATGGCGCCCTTTACTACCTTAAGTGTGGGAGTGAGTACCCAGAACAACATCGGGCTGGACAAACAAAATCTAAACGGAATATTAAATTACAGATGGACCCCCTCGCGCATCGTGTCCAACAGATTGGATTTAGTAAACATACAATATGTCCGGAATTTAAATACAGATAATTATTTTAACGTTTACAGGAATACCTATAACAATCTAAATGAAATAATTCAATCTGGAGATGTAGTCACCAGCCCTTCTTATCTAAATGAGGAAGGACTACTGATCATTCCCCTTGGGGCTGAAGGTTTTATCGAAAGCGTAAATCAGAGCAATCCGGAAACCTCAGGCTTATCACCCGAACAAATTCAGGAGGTGGACAATATAAGTGAGAGAAAGAATCGGCTAACGGAGGATAATTTAATTTATTCCTCCAATTTCACCTATCTCCTCAACAATAAGGATAATTTATATGACGAGGCTTTTTCACGCTTTCGGTTCAAGGTTGAAACCGCGGGAAACTTCCTGTCTGCCCTTTCGGGTTTAACAGGAGCCAAAAAAAATGAGCAGGGCGTCTACAGCATTGTGGGAGTAAATTTTTCCCAATACGTCAAAACAGAGATCGATTATATTAAACATTGGGATCTGGGGGACAAAAACATAGTTGCGGTTCGGGCCTTTGGCGGGATCGCCATTCCCTACGGAAACTCCAACAGCATTCCCTTTATACGAAGTTTTTTCGCCGGGGGGCCAAACGATAACAGGGCCTGGCAGGCCTATGACCTGGGTCCGGGCAGTACCGGCGGGCGTAACGAATTCAATGAGGCGAACATGAAACTCACCTTTAATGCAGAATACAGATATAATCTTTTTGGAGCGCTAAACGCTGCATTTTTCATCGATGTAGGTAATATCTGGAATGTGCTGGATATTGTGGAGGATCAAGCCGCGAGCTTTACCTCTTTTTCTGATTTGCAGGATATTGCAGTAGGTTCCGGAATAGGGCTTCGATATGATTTTAATTTTTTCGTACTTCGCTTTGATGTCGGATTTAAATCTTACGATCCCTCGAGGGCATTAGGAGAAAGATGGTTTAAAGATTACAACTTCTCCCATGCTGTTTATAACGTTGGGATCAATTATCCCTTTTAAACAAACTAATTTTCCTATTTTTGTAATCTTAAATTCAAATACACAACTATGAGTCACAATATTAAGCCTGGCGTAGCCACAGGAAAAGAAGTTCAAGAGATTTTTAAATTTGCAAAAATCAAGGGTTTTGCCCTACCTGCAGTTAATGTTATCAGTTCAAACACAATAAACGCAGTTTTGGAAACTGCCGCGGAGTTAAACTCGCCGGTAATCATCCAATTTTCAAACAGCGGGGCAGCTTTCCACGCAGGAAAAGGTTTGTCCAATGAAAATCAAAAAGCTTCCATAGCTGGCGCTATTGCAGGAGCGAAACACATCCACGAGTTGGCAAAAGTATATGGTACCACCGTGATTTTACATACTGACCATTGCGCTAAAAAATTACTTCCCTGGATCGATGGTCTTTTGGATGCGAGTGAAAAGCATTTTGAGCAATTCGGAATTCCTTTATTCAGTTCGCATATGTTGGATCTTTCCGAAGAACCAATTGAAGAAAACTTAGAGATTTCCAAAAAATATCTCACTCGGATGAGCAAGTTGGGAATGACCCTTGAAATTGAACTGGGCATTACCGGTGGGGAAGAAGACGGGGTTGACAATTCTGATGTAGACGATTCAAAACTCTACACCCAGCCTGAGGAAGTAGCCTACGCATATGAAGAACTGAGCAAGGTAAGTAATCAATTTACAATTGCCGCAGCCTTTGGAAACGTACACGGGGTGTACAAGCCTGGAAATGTAAAATTAACTCCTAAAATCCTTAAAAATTCACAGGATTATGTGAGCAAAAAATTTAACGTAGAGAACAATCACATCGATTTCGTTTTTCACGGTGGAAGCGGTTCTACCCCCGAAGAAATTAAGGAAGCCATTGGTTACGGTGTAATTAAAATGAATATTGATACCGATTTGCAATATGCATTTACAGAGGGGATTCGCGATTATATGGGTTCCAAAAAAGACTATTTAAAAGGACAGATCGGCAATCCTGAAGCAGCGGATGCTCCCAATAAAAAACATTACGACCCAAGGGTTTGGCTAAGAGAAGGTGAAAAAACCTTTAAAGCAAGACTTACAAAGGCTTTTGAGGATTTAAACAATGTGAATACCTTATAAGTTAATTTAACCATCAGTTTGAAATTTGATCCCAAATTTCAAACTGATTTTTTTTAGTGTCTAACACCTACAGTTGCAGGTAGAATTAATATCCAACAACCTCAAAGCTGAAATCCGAAATTCAATGAGCTGGTTCAAAAGAACACAAAAAGGAATACAAACTACTACCGAGAATAAAAAGGATGTGCCAAAAGGCCTGTGGTATAAATCCCCTACCGGTAAAATTGTTGATGCCGAACAACTGGAAAAAAATTACTACATATCTCCGGAAGATGGATACCATGTTCGGATCGGAAGCCCGGAATATTTTAAAATCCTTTTTGACAATAATGAATTTAAAGAGCTGGACAAGAATCTAAGCTCAAAAGATCCTTTAAATTTTGAGGACACCACAAAATATGTAAATAGATTAAAGGCTGCTCAGGAAAAGACAGGTCTTACCGATGCTGTCCGAACTGCTGTAGGAAAGTCCAAGGGAAAAGACCTCGTAATTGCCTGCATGGATTTTAAATTTATTGGAGGGTCCATGGGCTCCGTGGTCGGTGAAAAAATCGCCCGCGCTGCAAATTATTCCTTGAAATACAATCTTCCTTTACTTATCATTTCCAAATCCGGAGGAGCCAGAATGATGGAAGCTGCGCTTTCTCTTATGCAAATGGCTAAGACCTCCGTAAAACTGGCGCAATTGGCAGATGCCCACATTCCTTATATTTCCTTGTGTACCGATCCTACTACCGGAGGCACCACCGCTTCCTTTGCGATGTTGGGAGATATCAATATTTCTGAACCCGGTGCGCTTATCGGTTTTGCCGGCCCGAGGGTGGTTAAGGATACCACCGGACAGGATTTACCCAAGGATTTTCAAACCGCTGAATTTTTAAAGGAACACGGATTTTTAGATTTTATCACCCAGAGATCCGAATTAAAAGACAAAATCAATCTCTATCTGGATCTGATTCTAAATCAACCGGTTCGCCCTTAAAACTTAAAGAACAATCATACAACTACTTATCACAACAATTTTTTTTTGTTGGAATAAGTATTCATAAAATAGTAGTATATTTGCCGCTTGACAGAAAAACTGTCTATACATAAAAATCATTAAAATTAATATTGGAATGTATTTAACAATTGAAGAAAAACAAGAGCTGTTTGCAAAACACGGAAAAGGTAAGAATGATACCGGTTCCGCTGAAGGTCAAATCGCATTATTTACCCAACGTATTTCACACCTTTCGGGTCATTTAAAAACGAACCGAAAAGATTACAATACAGAGCGTTCTCTGGTATTACTGGTAGGAAAAAGAAGAAGTCTTCTTGATTATTTGATGAAAAAAGATGTCTTGAGATATCGTGCTATCGTCAAAGAATTACAATTGAGAAAATAAATTTAAGGGGCGTATTTTCGCCCCTTTTTTAGTTCCACTGTTTTAATGTTTTCTTCTGGCCATTCAAACTGCATTTAAGAAAGCTTAAATTATTAAAATGACTTTTTGAGAAGTTTCACCCGCTGAGATTATCAGAATAATTTTTAATTGGCCGCACCACAGCTACACAACAATCCAAACTAGTTCGCCCGTAGGCGAGAATCATTTTATAACACAATTTGCACTGTTGCGAATTGGAATTCAAAACACAAAATATGAAACCAAAAGTTTTTAAAGAGATCATTGATCTTGGAGATGGCAGGGAAATTTCTATCGAAACCGGAAAATTAGCGAAACAAGCGCACGGTTCTGTAGAGCTTAGAATGGGCAATACCGTGATACTATGTACCGTAGTATCCTCTTATACCCCATCAAAATTTGATTTTTTTCCACTTACCTTGGATTACAGGGAAAAATATGCGGCCGCTGGTCGTTATCCAGGTGGATTTTTTAAAAGAGAAGCAAGACCCAGCACTGAAGAGATTTTAGTGATGCGTTTGGTAGATCGTGTATTGCGACCTTTGTTCCCTTCCGATTATTCATTTGAAACCCAGGTGATGATCCAATTAATGTCTCATGACGACGAGGTTATGCCCGATGCACTTGCCGGATTGGCAGCATCTACAGCCATTCAGTTATCTGACATTCCATTTGAAACCCCTATTTCTGAAGCAAGGGTAGCACGGATCAATGGCGAATTTGTAATTAACCCATCCCGCACTGAGTTACTTGAGGCCGATATCAATATGATTATAGGTGCTTCCGCAGATTCTGTGATGATGGTGGAAGGGGAAATGGACGAATGCAGCGAAGAAGAAATGGCAGAGGCCATCAAATTTGCGCATGAAGCCATCAAAGTACAAATTGCCGCACAAATTCGACTGGCCGAAGCATTTGGAAAAAAAGAGCCACGTGAGTATGATAAAGAACGTACCAACGAGGAGATAAAAGATAAAGTTCACGCTGCATCATTCCAAAAGAATTACGATATCGCAAAAGGCGGATTTGGAAAAAAAGAACGCACCGATGCATTTTCAGCTTTAAAAGACGAGGTGAAGGCCTTGTTCACTGAGGAGGAATTGGCGGAAAACGGCGATTTGATTTCCAAATATTACAACCAGGTTCAAAAAGAAGCTGTAAGGGAACTAACCTTAAAAGAAGGTCTTAGACTCGATGGCCGGAAAACAGATGAAATTCGTCCAATCTGGACGGAGATTGATTACCTCCCTTCTACCCACGGATCGGCTATTTTTACCCGAGGAGAAACTCAAGCCTTGGCTACAGTAACTCTAGGTACCTCAAGACAAGCAAACCAGGTCGATAGTCCTACCCACCAGGGAGAGGAGACTTTTTACCTGCATTATAACTTCCCCCCATTTTGTACAGGAGAGGCCTACCCTTTAAGAGGGACTTCAAGGCGTGAGATCGGACACGGGAACTTGGCACAACGTGCCTTAAAAAGCATGATCCCTACGGATTGTCCTTATACTGTGCGGGTGGTATCTGAGGTATTGGAATCCAACGGTTCATCTTCCATGGCTACTGTATGCGCAGGAACTATGGCCCTTATGGATGCAGGGATCCAAATGAAAAAACCGGTTTCAGGGATTGCAATGGGACTTATCTCCAGAGGAGATGAATACGCCGTTCTTTCTGATATTTTAGGGGATGAAGATCACCTGGGAGATATGGATTTCAAAGTAACCGGAACCGAAGATGGTATCACTGCCTGCCAGATGGATATCAAGGTGAAAGGACTTTCTTACGAAATTTTGGTCAATGCACTGAAACAAGCCCGTGATGGAAGATTACACATTTTAGGGATTTTAAAAGAAGCCATTGCAACTCCAAATGAAAGCGTAAAAGCTCACGCTCCAAAAATGGTTTCCATTACGATTCCTCAGGAATTTATTGGTGCCCTAATTGGACCAGGTGGAAAAGTGATCCAGGAATTACAAAAATCTACCGGAACTGAGATCGTTATCAACGAGGTAAATGAACAGGGAGTTGTTGAAATTCTCGGTACTAACCAGGACGGTATTGATGCTGTCCTTGCCAAAATTGAATCTATATTATTCAAACCTGCCGTGGGAGAAACCTATTCGGTAAAGGTTATTAAAATGCTCGATTTTGGTGCGGTGGTAGAATTTATGGCCGCCCCTGGAAATGAGGTTTTACTTCACGTATCTGAATTGGCATGGGAGCGCACTGAAAATGTAAGCGATGTTGTTAATATGGGGGATGTTTTTGATGTGAAATACTTCGGAATAGATCCAAAAACACGCAAACAGAAAGTTTCACGCAAGGCTTTGTTGCCAAAACCTGAAGGCTATGTCGCAAGACCACCAAGGGAACACAGTCGTGATGACAGAGGTCGTGACAGCAGAGGATCAAGAGACAGCCGTGGCCGTGATGACAGAGGTCGTGATGATAGAGGTCGGGACGACAGAAAACCAAGAGAAAACAGAAACGACTAAAGCGTTCCTATATTTAGAAATACTTAAATGCCCTGAAATATTTTCAAGGCATTTTTTTTGTTCTAAAAATCTCAATTCCTATTTAAATGGATGAAATATCCTGCGTGCTCCGTAATTTTTGGCCTCCAAAAAAGCTGGTTTAAATAGCAATATTTACCATTATTCCATCAATATTAGGCAAAAAAGCAGATCCTAAATAAATACAAATTTCTTATTTGAAAAATATATTTTGTTTTCCTGGGCCAGGGATTGCAGTGCCGGACAGGCAATGGGGAGTTATCTCCCTACCTACCTTTCCCTTTTGTCTGTCATCCGACTTTCATCAACGACCCATTAACTAAAAATATTTTAGTTCAATCCAAATCCATCAGGATTGATCTATTTTCTTTTATCTTTTCGATTAATTCATAGGGTAGGTCTCCTACCTTTTCTATCAATGGAAGGTTGTCAATGGCCTGATTTGTTCAATCATCACATCACAATTTTCATTTAAATTTGCAACGCCCTTTTTGAGATGCACTCTTAAAACATCCGAGTCTTTATGAACATTTGTAGTGATGGGGCAAACAATGGTGGATGGATGTGGTATAGAATTCAGCAAGTTGGTTTGAACAACTAAAACAGGTCTGGTTTTAGCTGCTTCTGTTCCAATTTGGGGATTTAAAACTGCAATCCAAATTTTGTACTGATTAATGGTCATCGCTTATATTTTCAAAATATTTAAGTACCTCCATTGAATTTTCAAGCACTAAGGCTGACTCTGCCCTCCATCTTTTCTCTAAAAGCTATTTCTTTTGCACTTTATTGTAAAAGGAAATGGCTTCATTGATATACCTATTCCTCGATATATCAATGCCGGAAAGGATGTTTTCCGTTTCTCCAAATATGGAATCGTCTATTTTAATGGATACTGTTTTCGTTGTAGTTTTATATACACGCCTGAGTTCTAATTAACACAGCATTTTGTTTGAAAAGTTCAAACAAATGGTAAGATTTATCTGTCAAAAATATTGATATTAGCCATTGTTTTAGGATGGTCTTGCTGTTATGAATAGTATCAGTGTAGGCGAACCAAAGAAGGTAGTTTTGCAAATATTTGGAGCTGACCCCATTGAAAGGCCTTAAAAATGTCCTGAGCTGTGAGTGCAGCTTGTTCACCCTTTGCAGATGGACTTTTCCATCTTTTTTATCAAGCTGCTCCTTTGCCAGCAGCGCTTTGTGTTTTATAGTTGGATTGTCTTTGGCAAAAGCCTTAAAATGAAGGGTGTTTATCCTTAATTAAAGTGGTCTTTTCAGATAGCTTTTCTTCAATACTTTTGCAATTTCTTCTTTGCTAAGGCCTTTGGAAGCAACTGCTTTGAGATATTTACCACCGTTTCTCTGGACCGCGCTCACTACTTGAACCTCTGTGACCTCACCTTTACCTTGATTGGGCTTAAAATCCGTTCCTTTTTTCCTGGAATTCCTGTCCAAAGTTTTGCTCCCTTTGTTGCTAAGGGCCACTTCCAGTTCGTCGCACTCTAGCTCTGAGGAGAATTCTTTTGGGACAAATTGATCCAAGGAGCTTAATATTTTATGTCGCCAATCAAAACTTGTCTGGATGCTGATATCTAGTTTTTTTGCTATTTTCTTTATGGGCATACCCTGTTCCATACAATTGAGATAGGATTGCCATTTGGACTTAATCTTTATACCGTACAGCGCAGTCCCCGATGTTTCACTATACCATTTGTTGCAGTCATTGCAACGGTACATTTGAACACCTTTTTGTTTTCCGCGCTTATAAACCTTTGTGCTGGCACAATGGGGGCACGGCTTTTTATCACGATCTTTTAAAATTTCCAATTCTGCTTCCTGGATGACTTTTCCCCGAAGTTCCTGTTCAATCAGAAGTTCTTCCAGCAACGTGTTTTGAATACTTATTGGAAGTTCAATAAAAGATTGCTTTATTTCTTGGCTGGTTTTCATCCTTAAATATACAAAAAAAATTGCTGTCCTCAATAGAACTTAGCCATATTAACTAATAGTATATCATCTTAGTATCTATAAATTAAAAATATCGTTGAAATTATTTGCTGTTTAGCGTTAGCCTGTCCTTTAGAAAGAACAAGGATTTATCTTGAAGCAGTGCTGTCTGATTAATTCCATGGTATCAGTAGGCTTCTCTCGGTTTAACCCGCCCCTGAAGATTCTTGACAGGGCTTTACTACTTTTGTCGCCACAGGGCGATTTGCCCCCCCCTGAAGAGCATTGCCGATACCTCCCCTTATTTCAAAGGTTGCCTTAAATTCGCAGGTTACATTTAAAAAGAAAAGGAAAAGCCACTAAAACCAAAGGTTAAAAGGCTTTTCCAATCCAAATATTTTCACCAATTTAGGTGAAAACATCCTTGCAGATGAAAATTACAACTTCTACGAATAATATCAAATCTTTTGGTGGGCTAATTTTATTTCAGCTGAATTTGATCAACTGAAACTCCCTGCCCTAATCACAAAACATCTTGGGCAGCGCCCGCCACAAGCGGTATTCAGTTTTAGCGATGCAATAAAAAACTTTTGGGCAATTATTTTTGCTGGTGGTGATTGTGCAGAAGATATTAGCACAAACCTAAAAGAGGAACTCCTGCAAATTGAGAACCTTCAGGTATGTTCGGCAGATACCCTCCTGCGCCTCCAAAAATCTTTGGCCCTGGATAAGGAAACCCATATTGGCAATTCTGGTTCTGTAAATTATTTTAGCAAACACCCTGTGCTCAATGCCTTGAACCTGGATTTGTTGCTGCAATCCAAAACCTTACAACCAAATCGTCTTTATGATTTTGATTTTGACCACCAATTCATTCCGTGCGAAAAATACGATTCAAAAAAGGGATACAAAATGAAACAAGGTTATTTCCCTGGGGTGGCCACTATTGGCAAAAACATCGTGTATATTGAAAACAGGAATGGCAACAGTAACGTAAAATTCAAACAATCAGATACCCTACAGGCGGCCTATGAAATGTTAGAGCGCAAAAATATCCTAATAGATAGAAGCCGCATGGACTGCGGCTCTTTCACAAAGGA
This sequence comes from Gillisia sp., assembly GCA_041752645.1. Classification (GTDB taxonomy): domain Bacteria; phylum Bacteroidota; class Bacteroidia; order Flavobacteriales; family Flavobacteriaceae; genus Gillisia. The sequence goes on from JBGSWA010000179.1 coordinate 10,690, forward strand.
AATTATAGAAACCCTTGAGGCCAACTCTAAAAAGATTTTATATCAGGGCGCAGCGCTGTGGGGAGCTTTCCCGCCAGGTAAAGGAAGTAAAAGAGTGGGAAACCGTGCGGATAGGTATATTTGATGTGGAGCTTTGCAGTATCGACTACATTCCTTTTGGAGGAGAAAAAACCTATCGATATGTTGTGAGCAGACAGAAAAACAATACTGGACAAACAGATGCCTTCTTTGGAGATGATTTTACCTACAGGGCAATAGCGACAAGTGATTGGGCTTCCACCAACAAAGAAATTACCGAATATTACAACCAAAGGGGCGCAGCAGAAAAGATATTCGATGAGATGAACAATGATTTTGGATGGAAGAACCTGCCTTTTTCCTTTTTAGAGGAAAATACAGTATATATGATCTTGACAGCTATGTGCAGGAATTTCTATTTGAGCATCCTGGAGAAATTATCCAAAAAAGTTTCTTTTGTAAAACCCTATTACAGACTGAAGAAATTCATATTTAGATTTGTAACGGTTCCCTTCAAGTGGATCCGTCGGGGAAGGCAAAAAATACTCAAATTATTCACGGATAAACCCTACCATCTCCTGGTTTAGGAATATAAAACACTCCTAAATTTTAGCCTTATGGGAGAGGTGCGTTCAATTGCAGCCTGGGATCGCCCTAAAACCGTTGTCCGTTTTAATTCCAAGCCTGAAAACTTTAACCTGGCCTAAAAAAACTGAACTAGGGAAGTGATGAGATCAAAATCAGGAAAATCAATAAAAATATAACCGGAATAGTAGAGGAAAAGGCGAAATTTACCTTACAAAATAGATTTTAAAACGACGAATTAACTACCTGCGGATTTTAGGGGTTGTATCATCTTTAAACACTTGCCCCTCTCGAGGTACAAGAAAAGGCCGCAACCACTATTGGGAGAGGAATTATAGAGAAACCCCGGCCTCCGAAAATCTCGGAAGGCAACCCTCAAAAAATAAATTATTGAGTTTGTTGTAACATTTTCTCTCTTATTTACGTATAATCTAACACAAGAGTTATTCACAATTAAAAATCCAGGGAGAAGATAGATGAGACAACTTAAGATTACGAAGCAGGTTACAAACCGTGAAACCGCTTCGCTAGATAAGTATTTGCAAGAAATTGGTAAAGTTGACCTGATTACTGCCGAAGAAGAGGTGGAATTGGCACAACGAATTAAAAAGGGGGATGACCTTGCTTTGGAAAAATTGACCAAAGCCAATTTGCGTTTTGTGGTTTCGGTTGCAAAACAATACCAAAACCAGGGATTAACGCTTCCCGATTTAATTAATGAAGGAAATTTAGGATTGATCAAAGCCGCAAAACGTTTTGATGAAACCCGTGGTTTTAAATTTATTTCCTATGCCGTTTGGTGGATCCGTCAATCAATTTTACAGGCCTTGGCCGAGCAATCGCGTATTGTTCGCCTGCCATTGAATAAAATTGGGTCTATCAACAAGATCAATAAAACTTTCGCCTTTCTTGAACAATCACACGAGCGTCCGCCTAGTGCGGAAGAGATTGCCAATGAATTGGATATGACCATTAACGACGTAAAGGAGTCTATGAAAAACTCCGGCCGTCACGTATCGATGGATGCTCCTTTAGTTGAAGGTGAGGATTCGAACCTTTATGATGTATTGCGCTCAGGGGAATCCCCAAACCCGGACAGGGAATTATTGCATGAATCCCTGCGTACAGAAATTGAACGAGCCTTGGAAACCTTGACCCCGCGTGAAGCTGATGTTATCCGTTTATACTTCGGATTAGGAGATCAACACCCCATGACTTTGGAAGAAATTGGAGAGACCTTTGATCTTACAAGGGAACGCGTGCGCCAAATTAAAGAAAAGGCAATCAGACGCCTGAAACACACCTCAAGAAGCAAGATCTTAAAAACTTATTTAGGATAACCTAAAAATAACAACAGTCTGATTCGGTTGAAAAACGGGATCTAAACTGTTCGTTTTTGATTGATGAATGACCCCGGAGTGATTACCGGGGTTTTTTTATGTACAGAAACCAGAAATTAGGCTCACAAGTGAAAAGCAAATGAATCAAAAGGCCGACGAAACTAAAAAAAAGTTTGAAAGATCGAAGCTATAGATTCCCTGGAGAGGGGACACATAAAAAAATTTGACTACCGAAAATACTCTCTATAGGGAATAAAAATTAAAACTTATTCCGTTAAGAAAGAATCCAACAGGGTAAGGAAAAGTATATAAAGTGAAGAATCGCAAGAGAGAAGGACTCCAAAAGAGGTAATTTGAGAGCGAAGGATTTTCTCTTTTATTAAGGAACTTTAAATTTTTTATTTTTCCTCGGGAAGAAACCTGCTTATAATTTTTTGGTTACCTTTAAATGAACCAATCAAATTAACCCTTGTGGAGTATGCCATATGTTATGTAAGTACCGTTTCGCCAAATCTTAACGAACAAGAAATTATAGAAGTTTTAAATTTAAGTCAAAATTTAAATATTGAACACAACATTACCGGGATTTTTTTATATTCAGAAGGGAATTTTTTTCAAGTCCTGGAGGGGGAAAGAAATTTTGTTTTAGGGTTGTTTAAAAAAATTAAAAATGATTCCCGGCATTTTAACATTATCATTATTTTTGAAAAAGAGGTGACAGAGCCTCAGTTCAAGGGGTATAAAATCGATTTTATCTCTTTAGATACCCGGAGTAAGTACAAGGGATTAAGAAATTATTTTTCTCTGATAGGCTCCCTTGATCCCTCCATTCAATCCACCGTGAAATATCTTCTCAAAAAATTTACTAATACTATCGAACCCGAAAAATCAAAAAAGAATAAGATGAAACTTTAATACACAAACTCCCCAAATTCACTTTTTATGGTAAGTTTCTTGGTTTGTGAGGCTTCCACCCTACCCACTATTTTGGCCTCTACATTAAAGGATCTTGAGATCTCGATAATCTCAGCTGCGATCTGCTCATCAACATACAGCTCCATCCGGTGGCCCATATTGAATACCTGGTACATCTCTTTCCATTGGGTTTTACTTTCCCTCTGAATAAGTTTGAAAAGGGGTGGTACCTCAAACATATCGTCTTTGACAATATGCAGGTTTTCTATAAAATGAAGGATCTTTGTTTGCGCACCTCCGCTACAGTGCACCATCCCGTGAATTTCCTTATTACTGAACCTGGACAGGATCTTTTTGATAATTGGCGCATAGGTCCGGGTGGGAGAAAGCACCAGTTTCCCGGCATCCAGCGGGGAATTCTCCACGGGATCCGTAAGGGATTTTGAACCCGAATAAATCAGCTCCTCTGGGATGCTGCTGTCATAACTCTCGGGATATTTTGCGGCTAAATCCTTGGAGAAAACATCGTGCCTGGCCGAGGTCAAGCCGTTACTCCCCATCCCGCCGTTGTATTGCTTTTCATAGCTCGCCTGTCCAAAGGAAGCCAGGCCGACGATTACATTTCCAGGCTGAATATTGGCATTGTCAATTACCTTGTCTCTTTTTATACGGGCAGTGACCGTAGAATCCACAATGATGGTGCGCACCAGATCTCCGACATCGGCAGTTTCACCCCCTGTGGAATGTATTTCTAGGCCGTACCCCTTAAGATCGGCAAGCAACTCTTCGGTGCCGTTAATAATTGCAGAGATCACTTCCCCTGGAATCAAATTCTTGTTTCGGCCAATGGTTGAAGATAGCAGAATGTTTTCGGTAGCACCCACGCAAAGCAGATCATCGATATTCATGATCAGGGCATCCTGGGCTATGCCTTTCCACACGGAAAGATCCCCGGTTTCTCTCCAGTACATATAGGCAAGGGAAGATTTTGTGCCTGCCCCATCCGCATGCATGATCAGGCAATATTCCTTCTGACCGGTAAGATAATCGGGGACTATTTTACAAAATGCCTGAGGGAACAAGCCTTTATCTACATTCTTAATGGCATTATGCACATCCTCTTTTCCTGCCGATACCCCACGCCCGGCATATCTTTTACTTATTTCCTGACTCATGAAACTCTTTCTTAATTCAACACCCAAAGATACGCAGAATGTTAGCTTTATAAAACCAAAAAAGCGATACAAACTTTTTGTACCGCTTTTTCTTTATTTTTTTATATAATAAACCGCTGTTATCGCGTAAACAACAATTCCCTGTATTTGGTCAATGGCCAAAGCTCATCGTCTACCTCCAACTCCAGTTTATCGCAATGATACCTGATGGTTTCAAAATAAGGTTTCACCTTCTCACAATATGCAATAGCCCGTTTTTCAGAATCCTCGATTATATTCGCTTTTTTGCGCTCTTCGATCATCGCATTGATATCAAAGTGAATATGCTCGATATGCTCGGAGATCTCTTTAATGATCTTCAACTGTTCCTTGGAATGGTTTTTAAAATCTGCGGCAAATATCTCTTTTAAACCCCGCACATTTTCAATCAGGATATTCTGATAGCGTATCGCCGTTGGAATCACGTGGTTCCGTGCGATATCCCCCAAAATACGTCCCTCAATCTGTATCCTCATGGAGTATTCCTCCAATTCTATTTCATGACGGGCCTCAATTTCCCTTTTATTCATCACCCCCATTTCTTCATAAAGCGCGATGGTTTTTTTTGAAACCTGGGCTTTTAAAGCTTCCGGGGTGGTTTTATTATTGCTCAAGCCGCGTTTTTTGGCTTCCTCCTGCCAGGCATCTGAATACCCATCTCCTTCAAACCTGATTTTTTTGGATTTTTTGATGTAGTCCCTCAAAATATTGAAAATGGCATCATCCTTTTTCATGTTCTTGTCCTTCACAAGGGCATCAACGCTCTTTTTGAAATCGGTAAGTTGCTTGGCTACGATGGTGTTTAAAACCATCATCGGATCCGCACAATTCGCTTTAGAACCCACCGCCCTAAATTCAAATTTATTACCGGTAAAGGCAAAGGGAGAAGTCCTGTTCCTGTCTGTATTGTCCAATAATATTTCAGGGATCTTGCCTACCACGTTCAATTTGAGCTCGGTTTTTTCCTGAGGGGATAATTTCCCGTCGGTTACCTTCTCAAGCTCATCCAACACCTCTGTCAACTGACTTCCAATAAAGGCCGAGATAATTGCGGGTGGCGCCTCGTTGGCTCCTAAGCGGTGATCGTTGGAGGCGCTTGCAATGGTAGCGCGAACCAATTCCTCGTTATCATGCAAGGCTTTTATGGTATTTATAAAAAAGGTGAGAAACTGCAAATTCTTCATCGGGGTTGTACCCGGACTCAAAAGGTTGATCCCGGTATTGGTGCTCAGGGACCAGTTGTTGTGTTTCCCGCTTCCATTAATTCCTGCGAACGGTTTTTCATGGAACAAGACCTTGAAATTGTGTCTTTCTGCTACCTTATCCATTACATCCATCAGCAGGGAGTTATGATCTACCGCAAGATTGCATTCTTCAAAAATAGGAGCCAGTTCAAATTGGTTTGGCGCTACCTCGTTATGACGGGTTTTTACAGGAATTCCCAGTAGCATACATTCAATCTCCAGATCCCTCATATAAGCCAAGGCGCGGGAGGGAATGGACCCAAAATAATGATCGTCCAGTTGTTGGCCTTTTGCAGGGGAGTGACCTAACAGAGTACGTCCGGAGAGTTGAAGGTCCGGCCTCGATAAATACAAAGCGGAATCTACCAAGAAATACTCCTGTTCCCATCCAAGGGTTACAATTATCTTGCTTACGTTTTTATCAAAATATTTTGCCACAGCAGTCGCAGCAGTATCTATGGATTGCAAGGCGCGCAACAGGGGAGTTTTATAATCCAAAGCCTCTCCGGTATAGGAGACAAATACGGTAGGAATACACAGGGTAGTTCCCAAAATAAAGGCAGGCGAGGTAGGATCCCAGGCGGTATAACCCCTGGCTTCAAAGGTGTTCCGTATTCCTCCGTGGGGAAAACTCGATGCATCCGGTTCTTGTTGCACCAATTGGTTTCCAGCAAATTTCTCAATAGCCAGGCCTTCTCCAATGGTTTCAAAAAAGGCATCATGCTTTTCAGCAGTAGTTCCGGTCAAAGGCTGGAACCAGTGGGTATAATGGGTCACTCCCTTGGAAATTGCCCATTCCTTCATCCCGGAGGAAATATGATCGGCTACCACCCGGTCGATTTTGGAACCCTTTATATTGGCGTCCATGACACTCTTATAGGCTTCCTTGGTGAGGAACTGCCGCATGACCGTTTCGTTAAAAACGTTTTTTCCAAAGAGCTCCGATCTTCGCAGCGTCTCATCAATAACTACCGGTTTGCGGTTAAAGGTTTCTTTTAATGCTTGAAATCTTAAGGTTGACATAATGTTAAATTTAAAATTGGCTTCGACAAAAATACATTTTTAAATGAAATACCCCCAATTATTTGGGGGTAAAAAAATATTAATTTATCAATTAAATAACACCAGCCCCCGAAATTAGTCTAAGAACGCCATTCCTAAAAAAACAACATAAGACACAAAGAGGATTGCTCCCTTATACCGGCCAAAATTAAACCTTTTTGGAAGAAAGGCCAGAGGGATCAGGATAAAGGCAAAGCCTATCATCCAGAGCATATCACTGGTAAGAATCGCGACTGAATTCAAATAAATAGGTTGAATAAGGGCGGTAATCCCTAGAACCGAAGCTATATTAAAAATATTGGAACCTATCAAATTCCCCATAGAAAGCGCCTTCTCTTGTTTAAGGGCTGCAATGACGGATGCTGCCAGCTCGGGAACACTGGTCCCTATTGCGATAATCGTTATAGAAATTACGCGCTCGCTCACCCCCAGCAACCCAGCCAGGTCTACGGCGCCCGAAACCAGCAATTCTGAGCCTGCCCAAAGGGCAAAACCGCCAATGACAAGCCAGGCCACAATTTTGAAATTTGAAATTCCCGACAGGGATTCATCGATTCCTTCTACCTCCACATGTGCCCTTCTGGCGTGGCGTATCAAAAAGAAGAGATAAATTGACATAATAAGTAGAAAAGCAAATCCTTCTACCCTCGATATATTTCCGCCACTGCTCAGAAAAAAATAAAGCAAAATTGAAAAAAACATCATCACCGGCCAGTTGAATTTATAAAAATCCCTGTCGACCACCAGGGGCGATATAATTGCGGTAATCCCCAGTACCAAACCGATATTGGCAATATTTGATCCTATTACATTTCCCAGGGCAATATCAGAAAACCCATTTAAGGCAGCCTGAAGGCTCACCAATAACTCCGGCAAGGAGGTGGCAAAGGAAACCACCGTTAGCCCAATGACCATTTTCGAGAGTTTCAATTTAAAGGAAAGGGCCACAGAGGAACGAACCAAAAACTCCCCTCCAACAACCAATAAGGCCAAACCTATCAGGATATATAAAACGCTCATTTTATTATTTTTTGGCGAAGATAAAAAAAGTTCAGACTTGGCACAATTCATTTTTCAAACTATAAAATTAGGTTTATAACTATTTCTATAGTTATATTTGAAAACCCTTATAATTTAACGTATAAAAATGAGCCCCATGGAAAAATTGACCAATAAGGAAGAAGCGATCATGCATATTTTATGGGGCCTTGAAAAGGCTTTTGTAAAGGAAGTGCAGGCAGAATTGCCCCAGGAGCAACTTCATTACAACACTGTTTCCACTATTATCAGGAATCTGGAGGAAAAAGGCTATGTAGGGCATACCGCCTTTGGAAAGACGCACCAGTATTACCCGGCAGTTTCAAAAGAAACCTACCGAAAGCAATTTATGAATACCGCTACCAAAAAATTCTTCGATAATTCTTATAAGAGTATGGTTTCTTTTTTCGCAAAAGAGGAAAAAATTTCCGCTGAAGAATTGCGTGAGATTTTAGAGATCATTGAAAAAAAGGGATAATATGGAAGCCCTCTCAATATACGTTCTAAAGAGTGCCGGAGTATTAAGCCTCTTCTCCCTGGTTTATATTTTATTACTTAAAAATGACACCTCTTTTGAGTTAAACCGAAAATTCCTGCTCCTTGGCATACTTGCAGCTTTTGTATTACCCGCCGCAGTTTTTACAAAAACCATCCAGGTTAAAAACCAAGCCCTAGCAGAAAATTTTAGTATAACCGAAGATTTTACAGAAGAGCTTTCCACCCCTTTGCAGGAAGATCCTTTAAAGGTTTTGCAATTCGCAGGATTCATTTATCTTTTTGGGCTAAGCTTCTTTCTAATCCGGTTTGGATTACAGCTTGTTTCCCTTCTAAGAATCATTCAAAAACAACCAGGATCCAAGGAATCGGGAATAAACATTTTATTGTCTCAGGAAGCAACTGCGCCGTTTTCATTTTTTAAAACCATCATTCTCAACCCTGAATTGCATAGCCCGCAGGAATTGGAAATTATCCTGCAGCACGAAAAAATTCACGCAACCCAAAATCATTCCGCCGATGTACTATTAGCAAACCTAACCAGTACCCTACTCTGGTTTAATCCGCTGGCCTGGTTGTATAAGAAAAGCATCCTTCAAAATCTTGAATTTATAGCAGATAAAGAGAGCCTTGCAAAGAATATTTCCCGGAAACGCTACCAGGAAACCCTCCTTAAGATATGCATGGCGAATTTTCAGCCGGCGCTTTCCAATTCCTTTTATCAATCATTTATCAAAAAACGAATCCTTATGCTTCACAAAGAATCCACCTCGAATAACTTATGGAAGTTTACTGCGGTCCTTCCCCTGTTGCTTGCCTTTTTGCTTGTTTTTAATGTTAAAACTCTGGCCCAGGTAAAGGCATCCGAAGAAGACCCTGCGCATAGCTGGGCAGAACAATATTCCGTCTCCTTCTCAAAGAACAGCAGTACGACGGATCTCGAGGTTGCCAGGAAATTTATGCTGAAACAAAATCTCCAGCTGGAATATGAGGCAATAAGAAGGTCTCCGGAAGGACTCTTAAAGGCCATAACCGTCAACTATCTCAATAAAATTAATAATGACTCAGGGAGCTTCAGGAAAAATGACCCGGAGGGGATATCTTCTTTTGTCATCTTTGTGAATAAAAATGGAGAAACAACATTTGCAGAAACCCCGGTTATTTCAACAGCAATAAAAAATTCCCAGGACACGGATTTTGCTGAAATTGGTGCAAATCCACTTTTTATCATCAATGGCAAGGAATATCAGGCAGTCCAACTTCAGGGAAAATCCATCCGCTTAAAAAGCGGGGTTGTTTTTATCTCGCCTGATAAGGCTGCCCAGATCAAGAAGTATGGAGCTAAAGCGAAGGATGGAATACTCCTTGTTTCCAAAGGGGAGATCATCGCTGATTTTCCAGCAGAGATGAAAAAGACAGAGCTGGAAAAGAAGAATATAACCTTAGAGTATCTTCAAATTGAAAAAGGCAGCAAACCCAGCTTTCTAAGGCTGAAGGAAACCGCCGAAGAATCTCAAACCAGCAAGAATAAAAGCTCCGTCTCCTTCAATGTCGGGGCGGCGAAAGACGAAGCTGTCATTAAACTGACCAAAGAGGAAAAGGAACAAGAGGATAAAAAAAACAATTCTAAAGCCAAGGAGGATGCAAAGGTTATTGCCCTTGGAAGAGGAGCAGCCTTTGAGAAGGACAAACCAGCAACAGAAACAATCCTGGCAGGAGATAGTGAGGAGATTTACGCATACCAAAAGGATTCAGAAAGCAATCTGATCGGCTCAGTCCACAATCAAGATCAGGAAAAACCACTGTACGTTCTCGATAATAAAGAGTTGGAAAAAGATTTCGATATAAATTCTATAAATCCTGAAGAGATAGCTTCCATAAATGTATTAAAAGGGGAACATGCCATTGCGAAATATGGAAAAGATGCTGCATATGGAGTAATAGAAATAACAACAAAAAAGGCATTTCTCGTCAAGGGTCCTAAAATATTTGTGATACGGTCATCCTTCAGCGATACTCAGCTGCAGGGGCTTAAGGCTGCAGCAGAACAACAAACAAATTTTAGACTGAACTTTAAAAATATAAAGAGAAACAGCGCCGGGAAAATTAGCTCGATTGATGTATCGCTGGCTGGGAAAGGTAAAAAAGCCTCTGCCAGTTACCAGGAAGAAGATGGAGTTCCCCCTATTTATATCGGGGAGAAAAAAGAAGGCGGGATTATCATCAGCTCAAGTCCTGCAGAATAACATCCTGGAAAATCAAAATTTTCAAAAAATCCTATTAAAAAAGGGGTTCTATTTTGCCCATCTACATTTGGTGGGGCAAAAGCCAAGCTTTGCCAATGCTTTTTTCAATATCTTTGGTAGAAACCGGCAAAATCATGAAAAACAAGATCTTTAAATTTCTTTCAAAGCTCAACAAAAAAGTACTCCCAAGTTATTCAAAACAGCAGCTGGATCTTCAAAAAGCCACTGATCTTCAGAAAGCAATTATCGGTTGGAAATTATGGGTGACAAAAAATGCATTGAACTGATTAATACCTAAGCAAGGATTTTACCTCCTGCCCGGAGATCTGTTCCCTGCCGTTTAAAAATGGGAGTTCAATAAGGAAATTGCATTGAACAATATTCCCTTGTAATTTCTCTATCAACCTGCAGGCTGCCTTGGCAGTGCCTCCGGTTGCCAGCACATCATCGTGAAGGATCACATTCTCTCCTGGGCTAATGGCGTCCTGGTGGATCTCCAGGACATCTGTCCCGTATTCCAACTTATAGCTTTCGGAGTGAATTTTATAAGGTAATTTTCCGGGTTTTCGGATGGGCACAAAGCCTGCCTTTAGTTTTTCCGCCAGAAGCATGCCGAAGAAAAACCCGCGGGATTCTATGCCGACTACCTTATCAATCTTTACATCTCCTATCAGCACAATAAATTGCGCAACGGCTTGCGCAACCGCCTCAGGATCCAGTAGCAAGGGGGTGATATCCTTATATTTAATCCCTGCGGATGGAAAATCAGAGATCTCGCGAATGTATTGTTTCAAGTCTGTCATAGTGTAAGGCTGCTCTTTAGAATTGCCAAAAATAACAATTCCTGAGGGATATTACCTCCTTTGTATCCCGGGATTTCATGACAAAAAAGCAAATTTCATAGCCTGCCTTTTCCTTAACTTTTCTTTATCTTGCCTGCCAATTCGTGTAACAAAAATCCTGTAATTATTGTGAATATCAATCAGCGCCTCCGCAAGCATTCCACCGATCACCCCAAAATCCGAATCGAAAAAATATTCTTTTTAATAATAGGGATATTATTGGGCCATCAAGCATTCGCCCAGCAAAGTGATCTTTCCGTGGAAAAGATCATGCAGGACCCTGGATGGATGGGTACTTTTCCCTCTGAGATCCGGTGGAGCGATGACAGCAAGATCCTGTACTTCAATTACAATTTACAGGGGGATCCCACAGATTCCCTTTACAAGATCCCCTTGAGGGAACTCTCTAAAATTGAAAAAGTGCCTTATCGGGAACAAAACAACCTGAGCTCCCCCGCCGGGGATTTCAACTATGTCCGCAGTCAAAAGGTTTTTGCAAAGGATGGGGATTTGATGCTGTACAATCTGAGGAGCAATTCTTCCCGCCTGCTTTTAGATCTCGAGGGAGATTTGGAGGATCCCAAATTCCTGAATGATGACAACCTGATTTCCTTCACCTTAAACGACAATATTTTTCTTTACAACCTCAAAATGGGGAGCCTTGATAAACTGACCGATATTAAAACAGGGCAGAAGCAGGAGGTAAATGAAAAATTATCAAAAAGGGATCAGTGGTTAAAAGAGGATAATCTAGGACTGCTGCAGGTGGTGAAAGAGCGAGCTGACAGGAAGAAGGCCAGCGAGGAAGCCCTGGAAAAAACCAAGAAAGAACCATTTAGCTTTTACCCCGGGGAAAGAGCTGTCTCCAATCTTCAACTTTCCCCGGATGGAAAATATGTGAGCTTCCATTTGATCACTCGTGCCAAAAATAAAGGGACCGAGGTTTCAAATTATGTGGATGCTTCGGGTTATACCACGCATTCTCCGGCAAGGACCAAGGTGGGAGACGACCCCTCAAAGGTAGAACTGGCCATCTACAACCTGGAAAAAGACACCGTTTATATAGCAAACACCCAAAATTTACCCGGAATTACCGATTTGCCGGATTTCGTCAAGGAGTATCCCGATAAAACCTGGGAAAAAGAAATCAGGGAAGTAATCCCCTCGGGGCCTTATTTTTCTGATAATGGGGCAAAGGCCATTGTAATAGTGCGTTCCCGGGACAATAAGGACCGCTGGATCACGCTTTTGGATATTGGGACCGGGGAATTGAAAAGTTTGGACCGGCAGAGGGATGAGGCCTGGATAAATGGCCCTGGAATTGGATATTCTTCAGACGGGGCCAGCATTGGCTGGTTGCCGGACAATACCCATATTTATTTCCAATCTGAGCAAACCGGATATTCCCACTTGTATTTACTCGATGTGAATTCAGGGGATAAAAAAGCCTTGACCCGCGGAGAATTCGAGGTATTTGATCCGAAATTATCCAATGACAAAAAGCACTGGTATATGACCACCTCTGAGGTGCATCCCGGGGAGCGGCATTTTTACCGCATGCCTGTAATGGGTGGAAAAATGGAAAAATTGACCCAAATGACCGGAAATAACCAGGTGTATCTCTCTCCAGATGAAAAACACATGGCAATTTTGTATTCCTACAGCAACAAGCCATGGGAGCTATATCTAAAAAAAACCTCTGCCAGGGACAAGGTACAACAACTCACCTCGGGACAATCCCAGAAATTTAAAGCCTATAATTGGAGGGACCCTCAAATGATAAAATTCAAGGCGGAGGATGGAACCCTGGTGCCCGCAAGATTATTTAAACCCAGGGAAAACGCAAAAAACGGGGCAGCCGTTATTTTTGTTCACGGCGCAGGCTATTTGCAAAATGCCCATAAATGGTGGTCGAGTTATTTCAGGGAATATATGTTCCATAACCTTTTAACAGATCTGGGGTATACCGTTTTAGATATAGATTACAGAGGAAGTGCAGGTTACGGAAGGGATTGGAGAACTGCAATCTACCGGCATATGGGCGGAAAAGACCTTTCCGATCAGGTGGACGGCGCAGAATACCTGGTGGCAGCACATGAAATTGATTCAGAAAAAATTGGAATTTACGGGGGAAGTTATGGCGGCTTCATAACCCTGATGGCCATGTTCAACCAGGGTGAAACCTTTAGCGCCGGAGCCGCCATCAGGTCGGTAACGGACTGGGCGCATTACAACCACGGCTACACCTCCAATATTCTCAATGAACCGATCAACGATCCAATTGCATACAGGCGCTCTTCCCCTATTTATTTTGCGGAAGGTTTAAAAGGAAACCTGCTTATTCTGCACGGGATGATGGATATGAACGTGCATTTCCAGGATGTGGTGCGGCTTTCCCAGGTGCTGATAGAACTGGGAAAAGAAGACTGGGAACTGGCTGTATATCCGTTGGAAGATCACGGATTTGTTGAGCCCAGCAGCTGGACCGATGAGTATAAACGAATCCTGAAACTGTTTAACCAAACTCTTATAGGGCAAAAGAAGTAGTTAAAAACAATCACCAAAAGGCATAAATCCCTGGAGCATTATATTTAATTGAGGGAACCCGATGCAAACCCCAGGGAGGAAGTGGAATTGCTCTTTAAAAAAAAGCCGCCTTTGAAATTATCCTGAGTGAGAAGATTTTTATAAAAGTCTCCCGGGCCGAGTTTGTTGCGGTATTTGCACTCGCCTTAAAAAAGCCAGGCGCAAAAGTGCAGGATAGCATTCCCCTAAAAAAGCTCACCCCATAACTTAACCTGTAAAACCCGAGATTACTCTTTCCTAAAGACCAGGAAAAATTCCCTCATCTCAACCTTTCACTTTTAAGCAGCTTCATTTTTGCAAAATATTTTTTTGCTTCCCGAAGGACTTTAGGCGCCAATATCAGGGTGGAGATCATAGTAGGAATTGCCATCAGGGCAAAGAAACCGTCAATTAAGTTGATCATCAGGCTTAACGTTGTGGTGGCTCCCATTAAGATACTCAGCACATAAAAATAATTGTAATAGTGCTTTTTATCGGCCCCGATCAAAAACGACAGGCATTTGGTACCGTAATAGGAATAGGAAAAGAGCGAAGAAATACTGAATACTGCAATACACAGCAGGAGTAAATAATTTCCATAAACGGGAATAGCTTCTTCAAATGCCGCCGCGGTAAGGCTCACCCCTGACAGGCTTACCCCCTCTACTGCCGCTGTTTTCCATACCCCTGTTACCAGGATGGCCAGGGCTGTCAAGGTACAAACCACCAAGGTATCTATTGCAGGGCCTAGCATTGCCACCAGGCCCTCGCGTATTGGTTCATTTGTTTTGGCCGCCCCGTGTGCCATTGGAGCTGTTCCAATCCCGGCTTCATTTGAGAAAGCTCCCCGACGAATTCCTAAAATGATCAACCCGCCAAGGGCTCCCCCTAAAAATGAATCTCCAAGAAAATATTCGGCGGTAAAGGCCTCCCGGAAGATCAGTCCAAAATAATAGGGTACCTGATCGGCATGAATAAAGAGGATTATCAAAACAGATAAGAAGTAAAGTGCCACCATTCCCGGGACCAGTCGTGAAACCGTTTTGCTTATTCTTTTAAGTCCTCCGAAGATTACCATCGAGGTGATCCCAACCAAAACAAAACCTATGATCAAATTGCTGGTGAGATCCACCTGAATTCCATTCGGGGTGAGCAGAATATAATTGATCGCCTGAGTTAATTGATTTACGTTAAACACCGGCAATGCCCCTACCAATCCGGCTACGCTGAAGAAAACTGCCAGGGCTTTCCATTTTTTTCCCAGGCCTTCCATTATAAAATACATCGGCCCTCCCTGTATTTTTCCATCACTGTCTTTTCCGCGGTACATCACCGCAAGACTGTTTGTGAAAAATTTTGTTGCCATCCCAATAATGGCACTTACCCACATCCAGAAAATAGCCCCCGGACCACCAATTGCGATCGCTACCGCCACCCCAGCAATATTCCCCATTCCGATGGTCGCAGCCAATGCGGTTGATAAGGCCTGAAAATGACTGATTTCCCCCGGATCCTCCGGATTGTCGTATTTTCCCCGCAATACCGCAAAGGCATGGCCCAGGTACCTAAAGGGAAGAAATTTCGAGATAACAAGCAGGTAAAACCCGCCGCCAATTAACAAAATAATAAGGGGCAGTCCCCAAACAAAAGACGCGAACTGGGCAACTACTTCATCTAATTTTATCATAGTTAAATATATCCGTAAACAATTATCTTAAATATTCTTGGGTGAAATTTTATGGTGTATAATGCAGTGAGCATTCGGGAGAATATAATTTCTCACCTCTGAAAATGAATATTTGGATGTACCATAGGTCCGCTGAAACAAGCTCATAAACATATCAAACAAATACGAAGATATCAGAAAATAAACCTTGATAAAAATTTTAAATAAAATATCATTCCTGAGAAATCATAACCATCTGATTGAGAGAGAATTAAAAATTAAATTTCAATAGGCCCGTGGATATTTTTCACTTTGAGAGAATGAAGACCCTGATACCAGCCTACAATTAGGGTTTTTATTACAACCTCTGGCAGGAAGGGCTCCCTGCAGAAATACGAAGCATGTTTTTTTTTCCGTTATTAGGAATGTTTTTTAAACCCCATCCAGAATATTTAGTTTTAAAATAAAGCCTATTCTGATTGGCTCATCCTTAATAAAAAAAGTATGTCTGGGTTCAGGAATTCAAATGGCCATTATCAAATTTATTGATCCTCAGGTGACAGATTACATTCTAAATAAGCTTTAAATCCTTTACGATTCCTATAAGGTGTGAGGTGTTTTTCGCTTTAAAATCTTCCCGTAATTCCTTTAAGCGCTTTTCAATGGCACTCTTACTGGCAGGCGAAATATGATCCTTTTGAAATTTTTCCTGAATTTCATCCTGGGTTAGCCCATTGGCGATACAAGAGAGCAGGTTTATCTCAAAATCATTTAAAATAATTAAATTTCCCTGTTTTAAGCTCTGCTCTATCTTTGGAGAGTTGTAGGTTTTTCCGTTGTCTAAATTTAAGATCGCTTCTTTCAATTCCTGCATGCCATTTCGGTCCTTACACACATAAGCGTCAATAGTCCCGGATGCCCATAACGCCTTTACTGTATGCGGGTGATCCTCAATGGTATTGACCAGCACTTTAAGATTTGGATCTTCCTTTTTTAATAGCGCAATAAGTTCTTTCCCGCCGGAAATCTTATCTTCCTTGTAATCATTTTTAAAGGAGAGATCACAGATCAACAAATCGAAGGGGTCCCCCTCCAAGATGGCCTTTTTAGCTTTTATATAAGCCTTATCGCAATATTGTGCATACTTCACCTTCTCTATTTGGAGATCCTTCAAAACACTGGCCACAGCGTGGTTAATGCTGTCAATATCATCTGCGACTAAAACTTTTTTAAACATCCTTGTTATTTAAACGGGTATTTACATGGTACTATTAAATCTTATTCTCTTTTCTGAATCAAATGTAAGACATCCCATGGTAAAAAAATTACGGTTTTCCTCATTCTGGAAACCATTTCCACCTTTCTGAGACTTTCATCCCCCTTGCTTTCCCAAAGGTTAGGAGTAGCAACCTATTGCAAAAATAAACACAAGGGAAACTCGATTGCAAAGCCCAGGGATGAGCTGCGAATTACACGTGACCAATTAAAAACAATACTTAGCTCGATACGATACTGAAAACCCTAAGTAGTTTGAAAATATTGATTTACTTCCACTTGTTCCTTTAATTTTTTTCTATTAATCCAAGATACCTCAGGTTTTAGGCAAGTTAAACTGGATGTCAGCGGATTCCTTGGAAAGGAACTCCCTTTATTTTCACCCGGTTACGGGAAACCTCAATATTAACCCGGATCCCTGGCTTAAGTTTGCCGAATAAAAAGTACAATGAGTTATTATGGGAATTCCCGAAGACAAATGCTTACAGGACTTGGCCTGGTGATCGTATTTATTGTGATGCTGCTTGTTTATCTGAATTCGCCAGGCTTTTACCTGAACTCACAAGTTAATATTTTCGAATTTAAATAGGAGTTCCTGAAAAATTCCCCTTTCGTGCCTTTTCCGGAACATCAGTAAAGCAACCTCCAAATTAGCCTTAATTTTTTTAGATTCTTACGCCTGCCTTCTTCGCTAAAAAGAGAAGTACTTCCCGGGAGAAAAGAGATCTCTCTGGAAGAATTTTTATAGTATCTGCAATTACAGGTATTCTTTGTCACCTGCTTTTTAGGTAAAATATATAATAAAAAATGGAAGCCCCCGGGCGATCATCCTTAATATAAAGCAGGTTATTCCAGATTCACTTATTTTTCATTGAATGAGAGATTAATCCCTGAACTCTTTTTTTTTGCTTTCAAAAGAATTACTGGTATTGAATATAGATTGGTTTGGGAGTGAATTCCAATAACTCTCTGGGAGAGAACATTTGCCAAGGCTTCCTATTATCGTTTTTGTAAAACAATTTTACCCCTGTAAATTGCACAGGTTCCCGAAAAATATATCTCAAGTATGAAGATTTTTTTAAGATCTTATCGCCAAACCCATCCATATCCATTACCACCTGTACCTCCGGAACTATTTTTATATCTTTGTAACTGGTCACCATTCCTTGAGTAAACCGGTGTATAACCAGCACCTTTGGGGGAAGATTATTCTCTCGCACCAGCTTTGCCAAAATAGCTATGGCATCATTGATATCATCGGCACTGAAAGTTCCTATTTTGGTCCCGGGAATTTCACCATTTTTCATAGAGAACTCAGGATCAATTCCCAAATGCACCTCAGGTAGTTTCAGATAGGTTTCCAGGGCAGCAACCTCATCCTTTAGATTGCTATGCCCGACCTGAATATCTAAAAAAACCAAGGCATCGATTGATTTTGCCCAGCTTACAATGGTATCTATTTGTTTAAAAGGCATCCTCATGCGGTACAACTTTGCTCCTCCGGGTTCGATCTGAGCCGTGACGGCAATGTAGTGCAAGGCTGGAATTGCTATTGTGGTGGAATCGGCAGCTTGCCAATTCGCAAGCTCCCCCTTGAGTTTTTTAAGCATCTCCTCTTTTGGCAATTCCCCCAGAATCCCCATTCTTTTGGAATACAGATTCCCGTAAAAAGCAATGATCCTATTGTATGGCAGGATTGCCCCGGGCAATGGAAAGGGAGTTTTCACAGGCCATCTTCCAGTGGTGTCTTTATTTGATAAAGCCAACATTCTTTTGTTGTAGTCGGCAGTATCGATCCCGGTAACTTTATTTCCCTGGACTGCTTCGGGTTGAACGATTTCTATTTTGCCCTTGTAAGGGATTGACTCCTGGGCTTTCCCATCATTGCAGCTGCCGGCACAAAACAATATTGAAAAGAGAAGGAACATTGGTAGGAATGCCCGAAGAGACTTTTTCATAAATTATCACAATTGGAATATGAGTAAAGATATGCCAAATTCCGGATTTTACTGAGCTTTGCTTTGACAGTGTTCAGACCAATCTTCCCAGTTATAGTTTATTACTCCATTTCAAATCCTTTTTAATCCTAAAATAAAAGCAGTTAAATCAAAACCGCACGGACTGCAAGGCTCCCAGCTTAAAGATCTTACCTCTGAACAGGAACGCCAAGCTCAACCCCGAGCCTTTATTGGTATAGTATCCAGCGCCTTTATCTCCTTTTTATAACCAGCAGGAAGGATCAGTTCTTTCAAAAACCCGTCAAGCCTTATGCTTCTGCTCAATTTATAAAGTCCGATTAAAGGCTTCAAAAGTGGGACCTTGCCAAGACCGAGCAATTCAGCTGCCCTTTGCGGAACTACCAGGGTTTGAGCCTCTATCAGGATTCTGTACCGCACCACTCCCAGTTCTTTGCGATATTGGACAAACAAATCCTTTGTATAATCGCTGTATTCCAAATTTTGGTTCAGGTGTTCTTGTCGCATTTTTTCCCATTCCTCCAGGGATTCCGGCAAACCCCTGACACCCATCCGGCTTCCAACCCTATAAAAGACCCCGAACACCTCCTGTTTTTCGGCCCTGCTCAACCTGCGCTCCAGCAACTCAAAGGACCTGATGGAATAATCGATGAGCATAAAAAGCACATCCCTGTAAGCCCATTCCGGAATGCTGGTGCCACGCCTGGCTTCCACCCCTGCATGGATCTCAGCCATGGCATCAATTGCGTCCAGGGCCGATTGTTTTTCATTAAAGACGATTGCCCTGGCATAGGAAACCGTTGAGAAAAGCCTTCCCATGGGATCCCCTGGAAGACGGCCTGTAAAGTAAAGCCAGTCTACCGCCTTGCTGAGTGCAAACTCTGCCGACGCCCCCGCAAATATAAAAAGGATAGTATCCGCCTTCCCCCAGATCTCCCGCACCACCGAATCCTTATCTACGAAATATTGCATACTCATAAATTACACAAATTTATTAATTCCTGTTGGATTCCGATCTAGGTGATAGTGGGCATCCATTCGGTCCGGCTTTCCAAAAAAGCTCCTGTCCAGGCCCAAAAGCGATCATTCAAAGTTGAAAAGGATCGGAAATACAAAGGTCACCCCCACGGCCCATAGAATATAAATCGGCAAAAACAATGCAATGCTGTCTTCAACCTTCCCCGCTTTCTCGCAGTCTTTAATTGCCTGGAATTGTCTGAGGGTCACCAAGAGCAGATTTGAAAGAATAAGAATGTTACTGCCTAAAACTGCAAGCCTGTTTGGGGTGATTCCCCATTCTGAGATTCTGAAAACTATAGCTGTGAGTGCGATTCCATTTACAATAATTGTCACAATTGATAGCCCCAGCAGGGCCAATGCCCCAATTTTAGAGTTGGATTTTCTCGAGGTTTCAGCAATGGAGAATAGGATAATTGCCATGACCCCTAGGAGCAATACATTAAAGATCATTAAAAATTCTCTGTCATTATAGGGGTCCTTGCCAGTAAGGATTACCGCAACCAGGTAAATCACAAGCATGATGAGTAATAAGGGGGTAAAGACCTTTGCAATCACTGGAGAAACCTTGTTCACCAATTGGGGATTTTCTCGAGTGAGGTAAGTTCCAACAATTGGGGAAGCAGCGAGGCCCCAAATGGCTATGTATTCAAAATAGAACTCTTCGATGGGAAGATCAATAAGCTGAAATAGTCCCAGGGTAATTCCTGTCATAAGCCCCCCGGCAATAAGTAAAATTGTAGTCATTACCACCAGATCGCCATTATACCTCAGGAATTCCAGCCGTTTTTGGTAATTATTCAGTTTACCCCCAGCAAACACAACCCCTAAAGCTGCCCATAAAAGCAAGGGCAGGTGAATAAAAGCCAGGATCAGGGTGTCGCTTTTATCGTTATCAGGAAGGAGATTTATATAAATCGCTGCGACGAAAATGGCTAAAGAAACAAACCCCAGGTTTCTGGTCCAGAGCTTTTGTTTCCAGGCAAAGTAAGCTGTAAGCATAGGAAAAACCACAAAGCCAATATTCCGCGGATAAAAATATTCTGGATCGAGGCTGAAGAATTGTGGGATCTTTGCAATTAGCCCTGCAATAAAAGAAGCAACAATTACAAAGATCAATTCCTTATTTGATCCCCATGAAATTTCTTCGCTCTCAAAATTCAGCCTTTCCCTCCAAATCCGGGCTGTGGTTGTTTCCTGGATCTCAGGAAAAACAAGGTTAAACTCCCTCTTGAAAATCGGCTTGTCAGCCCGATACATTTTTTCCAGTTGCCCCGGATTGTCCAGGTTATTTAATATCTCATTTCTCATCTTACTGTTCTGTATTTGTATTCCTGTCTATTTCTGCGATTTGATTAAACGTTCCAATGCTTCAAGATGATCATCAAAGGCTGCTTTGCCTTTTTTGGTCATAAAATACCTGGTATTGGGTTTTCTGTCGATAAATGACTTTTCCATCCCAATAAAGGCATTTTTCTCCAAGGCCTTGAGATGGCTTGCCAGATTTCCATCGGTCACCCTGAGAAATTCTTTCAGCAAACTGAAATCAATCATTTCATTAACAGCCAGGGCGGACATGATCCCGAGCCTGATCCTGCTTTCAAATGCTTTATGCAAACCAGCTATAGAAATTTTCACCTTTCGTATTTATAATTCATATGAATACCATAAATAATATGAGCTACCCCAAAACCCAAAGCCCAGAATAACAACCCAAACTCCACGAACCAAACTCCGAGTAACCCCAGAAGCATCTCGATAAGCCCTAAAACCTTTACTTCCCCATAGGTATACTTTTCTGCATTGAAGAGAGCCAGACCATAAAACAATAAGCTAAAGGGAGCAAGTAAACCGAGCAGGCCGTTGAAGATCATAAAAAGCAGGAGTATCCCACCCACTACAAGGGGAACCATCATACTTACCAAAAGCAACTTGGCGGTAGGATTCCAAAGTTTTTCACCCCTTTTCCCGGCCCTTTGGTAAGAGAGAAATACTGCTGTAACCAAGGCCAGCAAAAGTATTGATATGGCTAGCCAAATGAGCTCCGGCAGCCCGGTAGATAAAATTCCCGAGGGCTTGTAAAACAGTTCATCAGGACGAAAATTTAAAATCGCGTAAGCAATATAAGCCCCTGACAAGGCATAGATCCCTGCCAGGATGCCCGCCCAACCCGAAAGCGAAAAAAATTTGGAAGAGCGTTCCATCATACAGCGTATCTCAGAGAGATCCCGAATATAGCCTTGTTGTTTTTTCATTTATAAAGTACTTTGAAATTCAAAGTTAATAAAAATAAATATAACTTTTACATTTTGCTTTAAAAAAAATAGTGATTATATTAAATTGGTTCGATCTAAATTTAGTGGCAGTTTTTGTTCTTATTTGCCTCTGTTAAATGGGTGCCTTAGATTTAATTTATTGTACCGTCCAGAATTGGTTTGCTGGCATTTAAATTATTCAAAATTAGAAGGATTAAAAGCTCAAAACAAATGCAGCAGGAAAAGAGTCGCTGACTATTTTAAGGGTATCATCTTTTCTGTCTGCTATCCGAAAAAAGTTGGGAGCGGAACTGCTTCCCAGAAGAAACCCACCCTTGGAGTGCGAAGGCAGACAGTATTCTTATCAATTTTATCACTGGAAGTTAGGTTTTTATTTTTAAATTGGCCCCGATTTGTATAACAGAAGCCCTATGATGGGAGACTATAAACTATTGTTCCTGTGAGAGGCTTGGGATAAATTCCCCTTGCATAGGCGATGTCAGGGGTATTATACAAGGACCGATTGAGCTAGGAATATGCGAGTTAAGAGTCCATAGATTGGATACCGCTTGAATTTAGTTGCTTCACAATAAAAGCTGAAGGGATAACTATTTCGAAAAATGTGATTTGAATCAGATCTTCAACTCTTTGCACTGCATAATTTTTCCGTTATTGTTCAATTAATTGATTTAACTTTTTATTTAAAAATTGATGAAAATGACCCAAAACACTGCTGCTATATCTTTTGACAAAATATGGAAAGATATGGATTTCCTGACCAATTGCTTCCGGCAGGTATTGAAAGAGCTTGGAGAAGATGACCTGGTCGATTTACTCTCACGCGATGGCTCTATGGATTCTATCCCTGTTGATAAAGTACTAAATGAAAAACAGATCCAGGTACTGAGTATGTACCTGCAACTTATGAATTTAGTGGAGGAGAATGCGGCCGTGCAATACCGCAGGAAACTTGTAGACAATAAAGGAATGCAGGCAATACGAGGCTCCTGGAGCGAAACCTTTCACAGGTGGAAATCCCAGGGCTTATCCCAGGACCAGATGCAGGAAATCCTGCAAACCATTAGTGTAACCCCGGTACTTACTGCCCATCCTACAGAAGCCAAGAGAATCTCCATCCTGGAATTACACAGAGATATCTACCTCAAACTCATCAAGCTGGAAAACACCTCCTATTCTTCTTCAGAAAGAAAGGTAATTGGGGATGAGATCATGGCCCTGCTCGAGCGATGGTGGAGAACCGGGGAGATCTATCTGGAAAAACCAACCGTGGAGAAGGAAAGGAACAATGTAGTGCATTACCTGAGTAAGGTATTCCCGTTGGCACTTAAAGAAACTGACATTCAACTCAGACAAAGCTGGCTGGAAATGGGCTTTGATCCCGAAAAAATCGCCTATCCCCGGCTGCAATTTGGATCCTGGGTAGGGGGCGATAGGGATGGACATCCTTATGTTACTTCTTCCATCACCGAGAACACCCTGAGAGAACAAAGAAAGATCGCCTTGGAACTGGTACATGAACAGTTAAACAACCTGGTTTCACAGCTTAGTTTTTCAAGAATACGAAACCCCATCCCGGATATTCTTAAAAGAGAAATTGATAATAAACTAAACCTTTTAGGGGAAGCAGGAAAAATTGCTTCGGAAAGGAATCCCTATGAACCCTGGCGCCAATTCCTTGCCTTAATGCTGGTACAGTTAAGAAACACCATTAAGGAGAAATACTCGCCAAAACAACCAATTTATAAAAGTCCGGAAGATCTTCTGGAAGATATACGCATACTAAAGTCCTCCTTGCTGGAAATAGGCGCAAAAAGAATTGTAGAAGACCTGATCTTCCCAACAGAACGTATGCTACAGAGTTTTGGATTTCATCTCGCCCGTCTGGATATAAGGCAGAACAGCGAATTCCATGACAAGGCCATGGAACAAATTCTAAAATCTACCTATCAAGAGTTGCCTGAATACCGCACCTGGAATGAGGAGAAAAGGATCGATTTTTTAACAGAGGAATTAAAAACCAACAGGCCTTTTTCCATTGGGGGTAAATCCTTTGGCCCCGAAGCAGATATGGTACTGGATTGTTACCGGGTGGTAAGGAAACATTCCGTAAAATATGGTCCTCAGGGAATAGGTGCCTTCATTGTGAGTATGACCCGCGGATTAAGTGACCTCCTGCTGGTGTACATACTTATGAGGGAAGCTGGGCTGGACAGAACTACTTTCCAGGTAGTTCCGCTGTTTGAAACCATCGATGATCTGCTGGCCTCCGATCAGGTAATGGATGCTTATTTAAAGCACCCTGCCTATAAAAAAAGTGAGGACGGGGTACAGGAAGTTATGCTGGGCTATAGCGACAGTAACAAAGACGGGGGTATCATTGCCAGTAGATGGCATATTTACCAGGCAGAAGAGGCCCTTACCAAAACAGCAGAAGAAAACGAGCTGCGATTCAAATTCTTCCACGGGATTGGAGGTACCATAAGCAGGGGCGGCGGTAAATATCACCGTTTCCTTGAAAGTATGCCCCCTGGAAGCCTCAGTGGAGAAATAAAGCTAACAATACAGGGGGAAACAATTTCCCAGCAGTTTGCAAACCGACTTACCGCCAGTTATAACCTTGAGATGTTACTCTCCGGGACGGCATTGCAAACCAGCACACGCAGCTTTCTAGAGCATGCTACCACCTACCCTGTTGGTGCCTTGAGAAAACTGGCTCAGTATTCTCAAGAGAAGTACCAGGTTTTAATCAGCCATCCTTCTTTCCTGGAATTTTACGGAGAAGCAACTCCTATCGATGTGCTGGAATTAAGTAAAATAGGCTCGCGTCCCGCACGTCGCACCGGTACACGGACCCTGGGGGATTTGCGGGCAATTCCCTGGGTTTTCAGCTGGAACCAATCCCGCTTTAATATCACCGGATGGTTTGGAATTGGCTATGCCTTGGAGAAGCTGAAGAAAGAAGATTATGATAGCTATAAGCAGCTGAGGGAATTTGCGGATACCTGGCCTTTATTGCGCTATATACTTATTCAGGTGGAAACCAATCTTATGTATGCATCCCCCGCTATTATGAGTCTATATGCCGAACTGGTCAAGAACGAAACTGTGCGGAAGGAATTCACAGAGATTATTAAAACCGAACATTCTGAAAGTCTGGACCAGATAGGTGCTATGTTTGATACAAACAGGGAAGAGCGCCGACAAAGCCTGCTGGACAATTTAAACCGAAGAGGAGAGGTGCTTCTGGCCCTGCACCATTTACAAATTAAAAATTTGGATCTATGGAGGGCTAGCGAAAACCGTAACGAGAGTTCTCTGGTAACCCTCTTATTGGAAATAACCACCGCCCTTGCAAGCGGACTTAAAAGCACGGGTTAAAAACCCAATTCTCTTATTTATTTGCAGATAAGCAAGCTGGTCATCCTATAGCTATTTCTTTACAGAATTCCTGCCCGGTTATATTCATAGTTCATTCTTGCAAGGGTGAACACAGAAATATTTCCCGGGCATTCGACCTGGCAGGTCCAGGTTTGCTGAGATGGCCAAAACCTTCCTGGGTCATCTGGTCTGCGATTCAATTCCTAATGGAAGATTATTTACATTCTATAGACAAGCATTCTGAATTGGTAGGTGACTTCCTAAAAGATTATTTGGATGATTTTGAAATTAGACAGGAAAACAAGTTTGCTAATACATGGGAATAAGAACATCTAATTTATACAAACTGATCAAAGGTGAGTGTACATTAAATCACGAATTAGCAATCGAAATCCGGGTTAAGAAAGTCCTATTGATTATCAGAACCTGGAACCTCGGAAATAGAGAATGTTAATCAACTCACAGGACATTGCCAATTTATGGATTCCTCCATCAATTGACTGGGAAATTAAGCGAATCTTACAGCATTCGGATTAATCTACAACG
>JBGSWA010000180.1:0-5685 GCA_041752645.1 Gillisia sp.
CTCCAAAAGCGCCATGTAAAATCCGTCGAAACCGCTTTCAGAGGAAAGGATCTTTTGGTCCCTGATGAGTTTAAAATTTTTTCCTTCTTCCCTGTCCAGGAATTTCTCTATCTGCTGCTGATTTTCTGAAGGCAAAATAGAGCAGGTAGAATAGACCATTTTTCCGCCGGGTTTTACGATCCGGGAATACTGATCCAAAATTTCTGCCTGGGTATTTTTAATTTTTTCTATAAATTCTGGTTGCAATTTCCATTTCGCATCCGGATTACGGCTTAAAACCCCTAGTCCGCTGCAGGGTGCATCAATTAGGACGCGGTCTGCCGTTGCGTAAAGTTTCTTGACCACCTTGGTAGAATCAATCGCCCGAGGATCTATGTTATGGGCACCGGCACGTTTGGCCCGGCGTTTTAGTTCTTTTAATTTATTTTCGTAAATGTCTGTAGCGATTATCTGGCCTTTGTTTTCCATCAGGGCCGCGATATGCAAGGTTTTTCCTCCTGCGCCAGCACAGGTATCAACCACCCGCATTCCGGGTTGAACCTCCAGATATTTTGCCACCAGTTGGGAAGAGGCATCCTGCACCTCAAAATAACCCTTGGTAAAGGCTTCGGTTTTAAAAACATTGGCACGCTCCACCAGTTGCAAAGCATCCGGAAAACCTTTTAAAGGCTCGGTAGCAATATTTTCCTCGTTTAGGATACTGCGCAATTTATCTTTTGTGGTCTTTAAGGTATTTGTCCTTAAAACTACGGGGGCCTGTTCATTTAATGCGTGGATCTCTTTTTCCCAGGTTTTTTCGCCCAGTTCCTTAACGCCCAATTCATCCATCCAGTCGGGAACAGATTCACGGTATTTTCTTATTTTGCTGAGTTCATCAAATTTCCCCTTGATCCTTCTGGTGGGAGTTGGTTCAATTTGTTTCCAATCCGGCAGGGTAATTCCACGCAGAATTGCCCAAACGGCAAAAACACGGAATAAATTCTCACGGGAATAAGGAGCCTTCACATCGGCTATTTCAGAATAAAGACGTTTCCATCTCACTATTTCGTACGTAGTTTCAGCAATAAAACCGCGGTCGCGGGCACCCCAACGCTTGTCGCGTTTCAGGGTTTTTGCAATTACTTTGTCGGCATATTGATCCTCATTAAATATTTCAGAGAGTGCATCAATTGTCGCAAAGACTAAATTTCGGTATAAGCGCATAGTATTATTTTAAAGTTGCAAAGGTACTCATTTTTGGCGCCGATTATTTTATATTTGTTTCAAATTTTTAGGATGAAAGCTTTACTCTATTTGCCGATATTATTGATCCTTGGATGTGGTTCTAAAGAAAAAAAACCGGAGCGTAATTTTTTTACCCAGGTTGAAATTCAAAGCCTTATGGAGGATTCCATCAGTGTTCGTGCCATTGAAATTATGGGAGAAAATTTGGCTTTTGCTGCTGACAAGGGAGTTTACGGACTTTATGACCCCGCAAAAGACAGGTGGAATACCAATATTCAAAAATACGATTCGATCCTTCCTGAGTTCAGGTCCGTGGCAAGTACTTCTACCGATTTTTTTATGCTCAGTATAGGCAATCCCGCACTCTTATACAAAACAGGAGATTCCGGGAGGATGGTCCTGGTGTATAAAGAGGAAAACCAAAAGGTGTTTTATGATGCGATGACTTTTTGGAACGATAAGGAGGGAATTGCGATGGGCGATCCCACCGGAAATTGTCTTTCCATTATTATTACCAGGGACGGCGGGCATACCTGGAAGAAATTGAGCTGTGATATTCTGCCGGAGGTAGCAGAAGGGGAAGCCGCATTTGCGGCCAGTAATTCCACTATTTCGGTAAAAGGGGAGAAGACCTGGATTCTTTCGGGCGGCATGAAATCCAGGGTGTTTTACTCCGCGGACAAGGGGGAGACCTGGCAGGTTTTTGAAACACCTTTAATACAGGGAACTCCAACTACCGGGGGATACAGTATGGATTTTTACGATGAAAATAACGGAATTATTATAGGTGGCGATTACTCAAAACCTGAAGGGAATCTCGCCAACAAAGCCATTACCGTTGACGGCGGGAAAACCTGGGAATTGGTTAGCAGCGGCAATGGTCCCGGTTATAAAAGCAGTGTTCGCTATGTACCCCGGGGAGATTCAAAGGAGATAGTTGCAGTCGGATACAAGGGGATCTCCTATTCAAAGGACGCAGGGAAAACCTGGAAAAACCTTTCGGGGGTAGAATTTCACAGCATTCGGTTTTTAAATGATTCTACGGCCTATGCAGCAGGAACAAATCGAATTGCAAAATTGAAGTTTAATTAAGGAGAGAGTGTGAAATTTTTGATTTGAATTTGAATTATATGGTTAACCACTAATGCCCTAAGGGTATTTTAAATTTCCTCAAGGAGTTGAAGTCCGAAGATGGGAGTAGGAGGGTCGTAGTTTTGTACTTAAAAACTTAAATTTAGTTTTTATAGCTTTTTTCTGGGAAAAAAATATTCCGGATGGGTTAAATCCGGAATAGGTATGTAACAATTAACTAAAAACTAAACATAAAATTTTAATTGTTTTTATTGCGTCCTGCTCCCCTTCTGGCGCGGTATTCATCTATCAGTTTTTTATTGAAATCGGATTCGAGTTTGTGAAGTTTGACAATCTCCCTGGCCGACATTATTTTCTTTAAATTGGTGTAAAGCTCTTTTTTAACGGTGTATTTTTCCATCTCCACATTCAGAAATTCCGTCAGCATTTTTTCAGCCTCGGCCTCACTAATATTTTCAATATTATCTGATTCAAAATACTCTTTTTTATGGAAATCAGTTTGTGCGCATTCATACTTGTTGTAAACTGGCCAGAATTTTTGAGCCAGTTTGGTATCCATATTTAATTTCTGGGTGATATAGGCCACCTTCATGGCTTTTATGCGCTCCCTGTGTTGCTGTTTGTCTTTGCTTTCCTGAGCTTGCAGCGTGAAAACAAATAAGAACATCGGTAAAAGTACAAGTATCTTCTTCATAATTATTTAATATAAAATTAAAGCGGGATCCTCAACATGCTCATTTATATAATCAAAAACAGCCTCATCACTAAGAACGGCGGTGTTTAAATCATCTAGCATATACCCTTCTTCATATATGAAACTGGTGATCTCATTAAAATTTAAATCGATGATTTCCAGATCAATATACTCTTCCAGGACTGAAATTTTTTCCGAATCCAAGGTACTTACTGGGGTAGGTTTCAAAAGCAGGGTCAAGAAAATTCCGATAAACATGGCGGCCACCCCTGCGGCATAATAAAACTTCTTTTTCCCGAATAATGTAATTAGTATTCCCCTTTGTTCAGGACGCTCAACCACCGCCAGGATCTTCTCTTCCAGGACATCAAAATAGTTATCCGGGATTGTAAATCCTGGGTTTCCTTTGTATTTCCCTCCCAGGGTTTCTTCCTGAGGAATAGCGCGCATCATTTTAGCCTCAAAATCCTCAAAATAATTTTTTGGGACCGTAAAGCCGGATCTGTTATGAGTTGCTAACTTCTTCTTTTTCATTTGGTTATTTGACTCTTTTTTAGCACAATGGTTTAATCCTCTTTTAAATAATCTTCTATTTTTTTCGCCGCGATATGGTATGAGGCCTTAAGGGCCCCTTCACTGGTGCCTAAAATTTCTGATATTTCCCGGTATTTCAGTTCCTGAAAATACTTCATATTAAATACCTGTTGCTGTTTTTGTGGCAAAGTTGCAATTGCCTTTTGCAGTTTAAGCTGAATTTGATCTCCCTCAAAATACACATCACTCTCTATATTTTCCAAGAGTTTATTTTGAAGTTCGTCTGAGGTGAGATGCAATCTTTTGGCTTTTTGGGCTAAGAATGTCAGGGCCTCATTGGTTGCAATTCGGTACATCCAGGTATAGAGTAAACTATCACCCTTAAAGGTATCTATATTTTTATAAATTTTAATATAGGTGTTTTGAAGAACATCATCGGTATCATCGTGGTTTTTGGTCAGGTTCCGGATGTGCCAGTACAAACGCTCTTTATAACAGGAAAGGAGGTCTTTAAAGGCCTTGTGCCGTGTTTTTGAGTTGCGAAGTCTTTGTAATATTAAGGCATCCTCCTTTTTCAATGATAAAAATTTCGTTAGGGGTTAAAGTTATTGAAAAGTTTTAAACTTTTACAAATTTCAGGGAATCTAATACTTGTAGGAATTTTGTAGGAATGAATGAATTAATAATCCGACCAAATACTTAAAATAAAGATTAAACACTTAATTAGTTGGAAAAATTCGATTATTATATTATATTTGATTTAACAAATTGATTTAAACTTTTTTTGCCCTAATAAACTAGATGAATTTGAGAATTATTTCCATCTCCCCCAAGATGGAGATAATTTAAAAAATGGATGAACCTACTTCGTCCATTTTTTTGTGGAAATTTTTGAGACTGGGAGGCTTCAAAATTAAAAAACCCACTACCCAAAAACAACAATTTGACAAAACCCTAATATCTTCTTAAATTGATTCCTATCCCGTTAAACTATCCTAAAGGATAAAACATTGGGCAATACCCAACTTCCCATCTCGTTTTGACACCTGTAATTTAATAGTACTATTAATCGTTCGTCTAAAATAATGGCGACAAATTCAATCTTATGAAGTTTAAAAATTTTTTCAACACAGGACTAGTTGTAGTATGTTTAAGCCTTGTTTATTCCTGTTCCGAAGATGAAAACGGAACACCGGAAAATTCGGAAGGCTACAACACAAAGGTATCCATTACCGATGCGCCAATTGACAATGCAAATGTACAGGCGGCTTTTATCACAATTTCTGAGGTGAATGTCAACGGGAAATCTATCGAAGGTTTTCAAAAAACTACCATAAACATAAGTAGTTTGCAGGATGGTAATTCAGAATTATTGGGAAATCTTGAATTGGAAAGTGGAACTACCTCTGAGATAAGCCTTGTTCTGGATAATCAAGCCGATGCCTCCGGAGAAGCCCCCGGAAATTACATTCTCACCGCCGATGGGGAGAAGAAGGCACTTGTCGCTACCTCCGGTATCATTGAAATCACTGATAATGTAGATATTCAGGCAATAGAAAACAATGAAATTGTACTTGATTTCGATTTAAGAAAAGCAATCCTTCAGGATGAAAGTTCTGGAGATTATAAATTTGTGAGTGAGCCTGAACTTAATAATAGTGTTCGTGCTGTAAATTCCTTGGAAACAGGAATCATTTCCGGATCAGTTTCAAATATCAATAGCAGTGAGTCCGAAACCATGGTTGCATTTGTGTATAAAAAAGGAAGCTATACCGAGGCTGAAGCTGGAAGTGCAAATAATGTTATGTTTTCCAATGCGATCAGCAGTTCATCAGTGAATAAAGACAGTGGGGATTTTGAAACGCATTTTATTGAGCCTGGGGAGTACGAACTTCATTTCGCCTCTTTTTCTGACACAAACAGCAATGGCAGTACCGAATTTGAGGGTATGCTGGATGCCAGTTCTGCCACAGCAATAGATTTACAGGAATTTTCTGTAGAAGCAAATGCGGAAATTACAGTGGAAGTGGTCCTTGCCGGTTTCTTAGGCCTGTAAGTTTTTTTTGAATTAGGTGTAATTAAAACAGGCTGCCCTTTTATAAAGGCAGCCTGTTTTTTTGTAAAATTCTACTCCCTGGCTG
>JBGSWA010000181.1:0-10501 GCA_041752645.1 Gillisia sp.
TACCCATCTTCTTCACATGCGTTTTCGGCACTTTTTATGTGCTGGTGAATGGCAAGAAATGCCCCGGCAAATAGCCCGAATTCAGCCTGCTGGTAATCAAATGTCAGTTCCCAGGATATATAAAAAAAACGGAAGGTGATCATTATAATAAAATAAGCCTTTAGCGTTGAGTATACAAAAAAAATAAACGGATCGAATTTACTGTCATTGAGATGATACAAATTAGTTTGCATGCCCGACAATAAAACAAAAAACTTAAGGTAGTAGATGAACATTCCTATTATACCAAATGCAGTAAGGGTTCCCATCAGGGGCATATCAACAAATCCCATCATATCAAACTCCTGCAGTGCTTTTATTTCAACTAATCCAATACCCGTCCACATGTTAGCAAAAAAAAGTTTGGTCAAAATCGGGAACTGGAAGTCAAATCTTGCGTCAGCCGAACTATCTGTTCCAGTACCAGAAAAATAATCAAGCGTACCTAAAAAAAGATTTTTAATTTCGGCAAAGTATTCTGCAAAAAAAATATTTGTGGTAAAAATCAAGATTAAAAAACCAAAAAAATATTTGAGGATATTGCTTTTCTCAACATGTTTTCTGATAAAAAAATACGAAACAATTGCCCCCACAGCAACATAAAACATGACTAACCGGTAAAAAGCAAGGATAAGGATAACATAAGATAGTATTCCTATTGCTACCAACAGATACTTTGATATATTTTTTAACTTTGACACTGCAACGGCCGGGATGAGATATGCAAAAAAAATAATAAACTGTCGTGTGTCGTAGCCAGCCAACCTGTCAACACCAGCCCCTGTGCCGCGTTCATAATTCTCTAATTTAAAAAGATTCAGTTCGTATATCAGCGAAAAATAATAAACAAACAAAAAAGAAGCGGCAACTACAACCAGTGATAAAAACAGCTTTTTAGGCTGTCTAAGTGTACAAAAATAAGCGGGAATGATTGTCAAAAAACCTAATATATACCCACAATTTCCCAGAAAAATTTTAAAGGACAACTCTGATTTAAACCCAATATTTATTAAAAGTAGATACAATGAAAATACGATGCTTAAAAAAACAAGTACTTTAAGTTTTTTATCGTTAAATAATATATTTAAAGATTTAGAATCTTTTAAAAAAACGGTAAACATGCATACAAGCGTGAGGAATTTCGCCCACAAATAAGGGAAGCAAGACATTACATTGACATGCATCACAAAGCAAAACACAAAAACATATACCGGGTTTATAAAAAGTAAAAGCCCTACGCACGCCACAAACGCAATGAAGGGAACACCTCCCGAATCCGCACCAGCTTTAATTGAAAGATAATTAACAATAATTAGGCACGCAAGCAAAACTATAAGTCCAAAAACAGGAATAGCTTTCGTATCTAAATCGTTATCATCATTATAGATTGACAAATTGTTCTGAGTTAAATTTTTAATCCTAGCTTTTTATTGTCGGATTACCTCTAATTAAATGATTACACAACTACTTATAATAATAAGTGTACCAATCAATAAAATTATCTACCCCTTGTTGTATTGAAGTGATCGGAAGATAACCAAGTTTTTTTTTTAAAGCATTCACATCTGCATACGTCTTCATAACATCACCAGGCTGCATTGGCATCAATAGTTTTTCGGCTTTCTTCCCTAATTTTTTCTCAATGGCGTCTATAAAATTTGTAAGTTTTACCGGAGCGCTATTACCAATATTGTATAACTGGTAAGGTGCCTTGGAGGAGGATGGTTCCGGCGTAATTCCGGACCATTCATCATTACCGGTAGCCGGATAATTAATCGCTCGAATAACTCCATCTACAATATCATCAATGTAAGTAAAATCCCGTTCCATTTCGCCATTGTTAAAAACCTGTATGGGCTGTCCTTCAATAATAGCTTTGGTAAATAAAAACATAGCCATATCCGGCCTTCCCCAGGGACCATAAACGGTGAAAAAACGCAATCCCGTTGTTGGCAAATTATACAAATGACTATATACGTGCGCCATCAGTTCGTTACTTTTTTTTGTAGCTGCATACAAACTAATAGGATGATCTACCGACTGATTTGTAGTAAAGGGAATAGTTTCATTTAATCCATACACGCTGCTACTGCTTGCATATACAAAATGCTTTATGTGGTTGTGCCTGCAACATTCTAATAAGTTTGCAAAGCCTACAATATTGCTTTCAATATATGCTGACGGGTTTGTAATACTATATCTTACACCTGCTTGTGCAGCTAGGTTTACTACAAGATCAAATTGCTGATTAAGAAATAACTTTTCGAGATTCTCCTTGTCTTCCATTTTAAGTTGAATAAAAGAATAGCCCTCCATTTTTGTACTAATAGTTGATAGATTATATTCAATACTTTCTTCAGCTATTCCAGCTTCCAAAAGCCTGTCATACTTGAGGCTAGTGTGGTAATAATCATTAATCGAGTCTAACCCCACTACTTCAAACCCATTTTTTATAAGCTGGTTTACTAAATGATATCCGATAAACCCAGCAGCACCTGTAACTAAAATCTTCATAATTTTTAATTATAATTTAAGGCATCTAAAATTGCATTGATAGAAAAATCAATTTGTTCCGAGCATGATTTTTTTGTCAAAAGATTGAATTATTGAAACTGTATTATCAATATTTCCTTTGGACGATGCACCAAACAAAACCGACTCAATATTTGGTAATCCACAAACATATTCAAGTGCTTCTTTTGGATTGATAGCACCGCCGCCTAGAACCTGCATGGCAACAGCCCGGAATTTTTTTGTCTTCAATGTTTCTTCGTAAATTTCTTTACCACCTGACATTCTGAAACCAGCTTTGTTTATGGATGCACACACAATTGGGTTATCGACTCCGCCTTTTTCTAGTACTTCAACCAGTTTGGGCATATTCATAGTGATGAAACCTGCCTCTACATTGTATTTCGTTTTTATGTAAACATGAAATGCAACTAAAACATCATAAGCTCTTAAACCCAATAGTAAATCCGTAATTACATTTTGCAACCATATTACAGGTGTATTGATACCCTTAAACATTTTCATTTCAGCGTCTATCATCAATTCCATTATGGATTCATAATCTTTAGACAGGTAGGCCATACCGCCTTTTAACAATGATCCAAAAAAATTGCCTGGGACGTATTGTTTTAAAGTTCCTGCTATACCTAACTCTGTTACAGCATTGGCATATTTATGGGCATAGGGCATGCAGGGAAAAATTTTAAAGTCTTTATACCTTTCCGGATTAGCTCTTATGATATCGCAAATATTGGCAATTCTGTCGTGGGTGGTACACATAAATGTATTTATGCCGGCATTGATAGCGTTATCCAATACTCTCATAATTGCACTATCGTCTTTAAATTTTATAGATTGTTCACGTGATTTGCTATCTGAAATATGATTCACTGCAAAAAACTGGTTATCTCCAAAAAGTATTCTTTCCATTACTTATTATTTTGAATTATTTCTAATGATCGAAATGGCTCTATCTGTATTAGCAGCACTGGCAAAATTATTAATATTGTTAGGCACTTCTCCTTTTGCTGCTTTTACAAAGTAATCTAGTTGAGCAGAATATTCTTCTCCTCTTAAATAGAAGTCAACACTTTCCTGCAATTCAGTTATATATTTTACATTCCATCCTTTTGAATATCCTGCAAGGGCATTGTCTTCTTTAAAAAACACTTTTAATTCGTTGGCATCGGATATCAATTTTCCTTGCGTTCCTACCAAAGTAACAGATGTTGACATTTTACGGTAGGTATCATCGCTCCAGTTTACCGATAGTAAACCGGTTTGTCCCGACTGCATTTCGATTAAAGAATATACTGCATCTTCTACTTTTCCTGAGTAAATAGATTTAAGTAATGTGCCTTTTGCTGCCTTTACAGGAGAAATTATATCATTTAAAAGATCAATCACATGCGATGCATAATCCAATAAACATCCACCGCCTTCAGCAGGATCCGACCGCCAGGTTTCTGCTTTTTTTTTCAATACAACCGGCCCGTACGACTCTCCAATAAAATGATAAATTTCACCCAGCGCTCCACTAGCTGCTATTCGCTTTACTTCTTTAAAAGTACCAATGAATTTATTATGATAGCCTACCTGGTTGACCAACTTGTTCTTAGCTGCCAGTGCAACTAATTCTTCACTTTGATTGTGATTAAGGCAGAAGGGTTTTTCTGCAAAAACGTGGATATTTTTTTCTAACAGATCCTTTATAATACTGTAATGAAATTTAGTTGGAACTGCTACAACTACTGCATCCGGTTTGGTTTCTGCAATCATTTTGTTGTAGTCTGCAAAGCAGTTGAATTTTCCCTGTTTGGATAAAAAATCAGTCACCATTTTTGAAGTGTCGCAAACACCAACAATATCTGCATCTGCATATCCACCTAATATAGCTAAATGAGATATCCCCATTTTGCCCGCTCCTATTAAAGCAATTTTTAGCATATTTTATTTTTGCTTTTTTAATAATTTGATATAATCATCTGTTATCGTATCCCAATTAAACCTACCCCTGATATCATTAGCTCCCGCATCCGCTTTGGCTTTGATGCCTATATCGTCATTGATTGCGATTTCGAGTTTACATTGCAGATCCTCGCTATCACCTGAAACAAAAGTGGTAGCATTATCTCTACATATAAATGTGTTTTCAACAATATCCGAGCAAATAAGCGGTGTACCCAGTGCCATGACTGTAAGTATTACTGGAGACAACCCTTCAATAAGTGAGGGCTGAACATATGCGTACGCATTTTTCATCAAAATATTGGTATCGTCGCCATACACATACCCTGGAAAAATAATGCGATTATCGGTTGTTTCTTTTATCCTGGCTTCATATTCACCGGGATTAGGTGAACCGCCAATCATGACCAACTTTTTATCCGTTTTCATCTTTTCAAAGGCGGCTTTTAAAAGATGAAGTCCCTTGTCAGGGATAAAACGCCCAACAAATAAGAAATATTCACCCCGTTTTACGCCTAATTTGTCTAAGATGTCGACATTATCCGGTGGTGTCTTTACCTCCGAGCCATACGGTATGAAATCATATCGTCGTTTAAATTTTTTTTCAAAATATTCTTTGGTAAAAACGTTGTCGAAGGCTACTGCATTTGGACAATAAGCTGTTAAATAATTGGAAACAATATAAAACATTTTTCCATACCAGGGCCACTTATCTCTTTTCCAATCCATTGCAAACTGACTTATCACTACTCTTTTTCCAGCCATCCGTAATATTACCGCCCATATGCTATTGGCGCCACTATGGAGGTGCACTACGTCGGCAGTGTTACGAAAAATTACATGCATGGTGGCTTTTGCAGAATGGACCAATGTATCAAAGCCTGCCTTTTTAACAGTTTTAAAATACTTAATTTGCACCCCTTCAAAGTCGGTATGCAATGCGTCTTTGTCGCCCGGGTAAATCCTGCTGTAAGCCAATAGGCTATGTCCTTTCGCCACTATTCGAGGGTATAACTCCAGCGCAAACTTGTCAGATCCTGCAGCCCCTGCTTTGGGGGGAATTGACCGAAATCCTCCGAATGCAGCTATTCTTAATTTTTCCATTGTTTAATCGAGGTAACCCTGATAATATTTATCAATATATTGTTTCAATGCGACCTTCCAATCCTGCATAAGATTAAGATTTCTAAGCTCAAGTTTACGGTTTACAAGTCTTTCGCATGGTGGTCTTTCTGCAAAATAAATCTCTTTGAAATAATCTGATTTAACACTGGTTATTTTTACTTTTTCTGATAAGCCCAATAATACAAGCAACTCACCTGCTACTTCAAGCCGACTGGTTTGTCCCCCACATACCATATTATACAATCCCCAATACTCGTTTTGAATCAGGGCTTTAACATTTTTGGCAAAATCATGGGTGAAAGTTGGTGTGCCGTCCTTATCATCAACGATGAATAATTCCTGCTTGCCATCTTTAAGTTGTTTCATTAACTTCTGAATAAATTTCTTATCTTTTTTAGGTCCTGCCCCCATCATCCAGCCTGCACGGCAAATGAGGAAGCGGGTAGCGTTTTCTGCAACAAATCTCTCTCCCATATATTTGGATCTTGCGTACACACCTAGCGGATTAGGCAAATCCCAATCATCATATAAATCTTTTTGGCCATCAAATATCCCAGCAGTACTGATATAAAGCAATGGAATATTTAACTGATTTGCGATATAAACGGCATTTTCTACGGATATTGTATTGGTAGCATAAGTATCTTCCGCATTTTGTTCACAATATTCCAGATTGGTATATGCACCAAGGTGAAAAAGATAGTCCGGCTGGAATTCCAGCACATCTCTCCGATAGTCCTCCAGATTTCTGAAATCCAAAAATGACAACCAGGTTTCATTTACGTCCTTATCTGTACATTTAATTTCATAATCATCTTTAAACTGGTGATAAAATGCTTCGCCTAACATTCCTCCCGAACCGGCGATGTAGATTTTTTT
This sequence comes from Gillisia sp., assembly GCA_041752645.1. Classification (GTDB taxonomy): domain Bacteria; phylum Bacteroidota; class Bacteroidia; order Flavobacteriales; family Flavobacteriaceae; genus Gillisia. The sequence continues at coordinate 6,523 of JBGSWA010000181.1, forward strand.
TTTCATTAGTGAGGTTTTGGTGTATTATTATGTTTGTTTATTCAAAATAATTGAGAGGTAAGCCCGTAGCCGCAGCAGCAAATATTTATTTTAATGTAAAATTTAGTATTCAAAAAAAAAGAAATACCGCAATTTATTAAAAGCTTGTTTTACTTATTAACTATTTCATATCGATTGTGAGGGAATTTTAAAAAATCTAATGTGGAAGCAATGTGTTTATCTTGTTCCAATGATTTTCAAAATTATATAAATCATGTGCATGTACTCTCGCATTTTTTCCCATTAAGCTTACTAATTGTTCATCATTCCATAGTTGCAAAAGTTTAACTTTCAATTCCTCAATATTTCCAGGTTCGAACAACAACCCGGTCTGATTATTCATCACTAATTCTGGTATTCCGCCTATAGCAGCGCCAACTACTGGTTTAGAAAAAAGAAATGTTTCTGATATTGAGAAGGGGAAATTTTCATACCATTCAGAAGGACAAACGGCAAAGACGGCTTTTTGGGTGAGCTCAAAAACTTCATTTTTATTTATTAATCCTAGTAACTCTACATTTGAAATTGATTCATTTTTAACCATTGTGTGTATTTCTTCTTCTGCATTTCCTATACCTGCTATTTTTAATTTTATGGAGGTATTTTTCACCGCCATTATCAACGTTTTAACTCCTTTAATATCTTCAAGCCTTCCTACATAAAAAATAAATTTATCTTCACCTTGCGAAGTTCTAATATTGCTATTTAGTTCTAAAAAAGAATCAATTAATTGAATGTCGTAACATAAATTGGAAAGAAATAGTTTATTATTGTTGAAACCAAATTGCTTAAATTTCTCCAAAATAAATGATGAAGGACACAAGAAATGGTCCACCATATCATACGTCTTCGTTTTATGATAATAGTAAGCTTCAAAGCTTGCCAGCGCACTTGCTAAAATAGAATTCTTCTTGCACTTATTGAAGGCACAATGAAAGAATGAACCATCCATGCATTTTTCACATAATTTGCCATTTGATATAAAAGAATTTTCCGGACAAATAATTTTGTAGTCGTGTAACGTCCATAAAATTTTAATACCTTTTTTATGAAGTATCTTGATTATTGCTGGTGTAATGTAGTGATGGATATTATGTAGGTGCGCTACTTTAATATCATGTTCGTTAAGTAACCTATCTAACTTATAAAGGGCATCTGAAGATACAACCGAAGTTTTTAAAGCCCTGATGCCATTGTTGATTGTTTTGTGTTTATTGAGTTCTTTAAAATCATAAGCTTTTACAAAATTTTTTGAATATGGAGAAAATACATTCTTTTTATTGTGCGTAGAAAACGGAATTACCTCATGCCCATTAGACTCATAAAGCTTATGTAAATTCTCAACATATGTCCAGTCTCCCCCAGTGGGATACCAAGACCAATTTACTAAAAGTATTTTCATTTATTAATTTGCATATTTAATTTTAAACACCTTAAAATATTTAAAAAAGAAAAATAGTTATAAAAAAAATCTTAAGAAAACTTAATTATTAAGATTTTCTATGACAGATTTTAATTTATTCCAATGAGTATTAAAGTTTACCATATTAAATGCATGTTCTCTTGCTGCTTTTCCAAATTCAATTACAATATTTTCATTATTCCATAAGTAATTCATTTTCTCACACATATGAGCTGCATTACCGGCTTCAAAAAGCAGACCAGTTTTACCATCGATTACCAATTCTGGTATTCCCCCTATTTCAGATCCGACTACAGGTTTTGAAAACAGAAAGCTTTCAATGATAGAGAAAGGTAGGTTTTCATAACAAATAGATGGACAAACCACAAATAAACAATCCATGGTTAGTTTAAAGACTTCTAACTTATTTTTAAGACCAAGAAATTCAATGTTGGATGCACCTATTGCCATTTTTTTAAAATCCTTTTCCGCCATTCCTGCACCAACAATCTTTAAAAACAAAGTAGTATCTCTTATTGCCTCAATTAATATTTGTACGCCTTTTATATCTTCAAGTCTTCCTATATAAAGTATATATTTTTCATTCTTACTACCTGGTTTCAAAGAAACTGTATCGGCTATAAAACTATCAATTACTGAAATATCATAACAGGAATTAGTAACTACCATTTGTGATTCCTTAAAACCAAACTCCACAAATTTTTTTAATAAAAAATCAGAAGGACAAAGGAAAAAATCAACTAAATTATATGTTTGCCGTTTATGGTAATAATAAGCTTCATAACTAGCCAAGCTACTCGCTAAAAAAGATTTTTTTTTGCACCGATTTATTGCACAATGATAAAAATCACCAGTCATACATTTTTCACACACTACCCCATTGGATATAAATGAATTTTCCGGACAGATTATTTTAAAGTCGTGAAGAGTCCAAATAGTTTTAATTCCCCTTTGATAAAGCATTTCTATAATTGCAGGGGTTATATAATGATGGATATTATTTAAATGAGCGATTTTTATATCGTGGTCATCTAACAAATTAGATAATTTGGTAAGAGCATCTTTGGAAACGATTGAGGTTTTCAAGGCTTTAATACCATTACCCACATTTTTATGCTTATTTAATTCTTTATAATCGTAGGAGTTTACAAAATACTTTGAATAAGCTGAATAAGTATTTTTTTTATTAAGGGTTGAAAAAGTAATTATTTCATGACCATTAGCCTCATATAGTTTATGTACATTTTCAATATAAGTCCAATCACCACCAGTAGGGTACCACGACCAGTTTACTAAAAGTATTTTCATTAAAAAAATTTAGCTAATTTGATATTTTTAAACTTTTCTATATTTTTTAATTTTCGTCATAAATTTGATTTATTTACCGATTACTCCAACAATATATAAAATCAAAAATAACAAAAGTTTACAACAAAAATTTCTATAAGCCTATTCCTTTTTTTTGATATGAACTTTATTTATATTCCTATAACTATTAGATGAGCTGACTTTTTTTCTTATTTCTTGCCGAAAAATTCCTCTCAGTTATAACAATGCTTTTCTGGGAAGTAAAGAAGTTAAAGTTTGAAGCTTTAATTAAATTCTAAATTCTTTATTTCGAATGCTATATAATTAAATTCTTGGAACGACACTGCGTTAAAGAGCACCAACTCCATATTTTCCAAACCGAATGTTTAGATAGGGCAATCATCAGCAAACGAAAAATAACGAAATACAGCGTTGCATTTATTAGCAATTTCTGAAACAGAATTGATATTAAGTTAATCTAACAACCATTAATAAAAATTTAGTTTCCTGAACTTGCTTTTATATAAAGTCTTGGAATTGACTTATCAGTTAGCTTTTCATAAATCTTTATAAATTTACCGCACATTGCTTCTATAGAAAAATGTTGTAGAACCTTTTGGTGTCCCTGCAATCCCATCTCCCGGGCTTTATCAGGATTGTTCATTAAATAAATTATTTTATCTTCTAATATTTCGAATTGTCTGGGCTTTATTAAAAAACCGCTTAAATTATCATCCACAATTTCCGAAGTTCCAGCACCTTCTGTTGCTATTACTGGTTTAGCCATGGCCATATATTCAAGGATAGCATTTGAAATGCCTTCGCCATGAAATTCGCTATTGGTACAAAGTACTCCTACGTTAAAAATATTAATATACTCTTCAACAAAATTGCACACACCGGTAAATATAATATCCTTTTGAAAATGTTCTCCGCTTTGTTTCCTTCTTTGTTCCTCAAAATCACCTTGACCTATCAGTAAAAATGCTATTTTACCGGGAAATTTTTCTAATAAAGAAATTGCTGCACAAATAAAGGTTTCCTGATCTTTTCTTTCCTCAAAAGCAGCTACCATGCCAACTACAAACTTGTTTTCCAGGTGATGTTGTTTCTTTAGTAGCTCGGCCTTAAGTAAGTTTTTGCTCCTTTCAAAATTGAAACCATTATAAATACAAATACTTTTCCACCTGGGGGCATGGTATCTTTCAA
>JBGSWA010000182.1:0-4234 GCA_041752645.1 Gillisia sp.
GGTATTCAGCTCCGGAGAGAACGATAATCAGATCGCAGATCCCATCTCCTGGGATGCGCGTTTAGAGAAGCAAAACGACAGCATTTATAACCTGGTCTTTACAGCAACTCTTGAAAAAGGCTGGCATCTTTACTCCCAGGAGGTAGGGGAGGATGGTCCCATCCCTACCACCTTTAGCTTTAGTACTTCTCCGGAATCCTATGAATTGCTGGGGAAAACCTCCGAACCTGAGCTCCCCTCGGTTTATGACGAGGTGTTTGGCATGGACATCAAATTTTTCAAGGATGAGGCTGTTTTTGTGCAAAGGGTGAAAATTTTTGATCCTCAGGCGATAATTGAGGTGGAGGTGGAATATATGGTTTGTGACGATGCACAATGCCTGCCTCCGGATATCGCCCCATTTCAGATCTCTCTAAACCAGAATACGGCGACCAAAGGCTATGCCAATCTCGAGGTAACCCCTGGAGATATTGAAAAGACAAATGCATTGGATATCTCCATTCAAGGTTGGGAAAACTATCAGCCTGTGAAGGAGGAGGGAAACAATTTTTTGACTATTTTTCTTTTGGGTTTTGTCGGAGGCCTGATCGCACTACTCACGCCCTGCGTTTTTCCGATGATCCCGCTAACGGTTTCCTTTTTTACCAAGGGGGCAAAAACCCCTAAGAAAGGCCTGGTCAACGCTATATTATATGGGGTGTTTATATTTTTGATCTATTTGCTGCTCAGTTTGCCCTTTCATTTACTGGACAGTCTTTCTCCGGAGATCCTGAATAATATTTCCACCAATGTGACTCTAAATGTCGTGTTCTTTATCATTTTCATCATTTTTGCCTTTTCGTTTTTCGGCTATTATGAGATCACCTTGCCAAGTTCCTGGAGCAACAGGATGGACGATAAGGCCTCGAGCATCGGGGGAGTCGTGGGCATCTTTTTTATGGCCCTGACCCTGGCTATCGTATCTTTTTCCTGTACGGGTCCAATTCTGGGCTCCCTCTTGGGAGGATCCTTAAGCAGTGACGGGGGGGCGACCCAGTTGTCCTTTGGAATGGGCGGATTTGGGCTTGCCCTGGCATTGCCCTTTGCCTTATTTGCCTTATTCCCAAATTGGATGAATTCCCTCCCTAAAAGCGGAGGCTGGCTCAATACCGTAAAAGTTGTTTTAGGGTTTATTGAGTTAGGCCTGGCCTTCAAATTTTTATCCAATGCCGACCTTGTCGAACATTGGGGAATTTTAAAACGTGAGATTTTTATAGGAATCTGGATCGTGATCGCCCTTGGCCTGGCGCTGTATTTATTCGGGTTGATCCGATTCCCACACGACGGGCCGAAAAAGAAAATAAGCAAGACCCGGTTTGGATTTGGGACCCTTAGCTTCCTGTTTGTGCTGTATTTATTTCCGGGGCTTACCAATTCCAGTTTTGCGAACCTGCAACTGCTCAGCGGTTTTCCTCCACCACTATTCTATAGTGTGTATGAAAAAGAGACCGAAGGCCCATTGGGTCTTAAAGCCTATAAAGATTGGGAGAAGGGGGTGGAGGCCGCCAGAGCCGAGAACAAACCGATTATCCTGGATTTTACAGGATGGGCCTGTGTGAACTGCCGCAAGATGGAGGAACAGGTCTGGAGCAATCCTGAGGTCTATGAGGTATTAAAAAATGAATATATTTTGATTTCACTGTATGTCGATGACCGTTTGGAATTGCCTGCGGCTGATCAGTTTAATTATGTGCGTCCCAATGGAGGAATTAAAAAAATAATTACTGTTGGCGATAAATGGGCAACTTTTCAAACTGTAAATTTCAGGAATAATTCCCAACCCTTCTATGTTTTGTTGGATCCGGAGGTGAATTTGTTAAACCCACCGGTAGGATACACTCCTGATCCCGAGGAATATTTAAATTGGTTGAATGAAGGCTTGGGTAAATTTAAGGACAAGGCACTAAAATAATTTTTCTTTAGTTTTAAGTTGTTAACTTTTATCTTTAGCTTCAAAAATACCTGAGTATGAAATTAATGCACTTCCCCCTTGTTGTTCTGATTGGCTTATGGGTTTGGTTTCCCCTGTTTTCACAGGAAATCGACACTTACAAGGTTTCTGAAAATTATGACAAAAAGGAGGTTTACATCGAGATGCGCGATGGGGTAAAACTTCACACTACGATTTATTCCCCAAAGGATACTTCCCGGGAATACCCCATGCTTCTGCAACGCACCCCATATAGTTCAAATCCGTATGGCGAGGATCAGTTCCGCTCGAAGATCGGACCCAATGATTACCTGATGAAGGAAGGAAACATCATGGTCTATCAGGATGTTCGCGGGCGATGGATGAGTGAAGGCCGATACGATAATATGAGGCCTTACATTCCAAACAAAACGGGAAAACAAATCGATGAGGCCAGCGACACCTATGATTCCATTGAATGGCTGGTCAATAATATTTCAAATAACAACAAGCGTGTCGGTACCTGGGGAATTTCATACCCGGGATTTTATGCCGTTTACTCACTTCTCGATGCCCACCCGGCATTAAAAGCGGTATCCCCACAGGCCGGGATCGGGGATTTCTTTTTTGACGATTTTCATCACAACGGAGCTTATTTGCTGAGTTATTGGAGGGTTACAGCACTATTCGGGTATGAAAAGCAAAAACCTGTCTCTGAGCCCTGGTATCAGTTCCCGGATTTGGGTTCGCAGGACCAGTATCAATTCTTCCTTGACAATGGCCCGTTGAGCAATTTAGATACCTATTACAAAGAGGACAACATCTTCTGGCAACAGCTAAAAGAGCATCCCAATTACGATGAATTCTGGAAATCCCGTGGGATCATCCAGCATTTAAAAGACATCAGACCGGCAGTGATGGTTGTTGGTGGTTTATTTGATGCCGAGGATCTGTACGGTCCCTTTGAAACCTATAAGAATATTGAAAAGGGCAGTACTTCTTACAACACCATGGTTTTTGGTCCGTGGAGCCACGGGGATTGGGCGCGGAAAAAAGAGCGTCAGGCCGTTGGCAATGTTTATTTTGGAGATAAAATCTCCGAAGACTATCAGAAAAATATCGAAACCAAATTCTTCAATCACTTTTTAAAGGGAAGCGGATCAATGGATTCTGGGTTGCCCGAGGCGTATGTTTTTGATACCGGAGCTCTCCAATGGAATTCCTATGAGTCCTGGCCCCCCCAAAATGCCAAAAGCAAAAGATATTACCTGGGAGAGGATCAGAAATTATCTGCCAGTGCAACCAATTCAGAGGTTTCATTTGTAAGCGACCCTAAAAAGCCGGTGCCATATTCCGAGAATAACCAGATGGTTTTCACCCCGAGGAAATATATGACCGACGATCAGCGTTTTGCTGCGCGCAGACCGGATGTTCTTGTGTATGAAACTCCTGTTCTAGAGAAAGATATGAGTTTGGTGGGTGCCATAGAGGCCAATTTAAAAGTGGCAACCACAGGTACCGATGCAGATTGGATTGTAAAGCTCATCGATGTATACCCAGCAAATGCTGAGGATACTGAGGAAACCAAGGAGCATTTAAAAATGGGCAATTATCATATGATGGTCAGAAGTGAGGTAATGCGCGGGAGGTTCAGAAATAGCTTTGAAAAGCCGGAAGCCTTCGAGCCAAATAAGAAAACAGATGTTAATTTCCAGCTCCAGGATGTAAACCACACCTTTAAAAAGGGTCATAAATTGCAAATTCAGGTTCAAAGTACCTGGTTTCCGCTCATTGATTTAAATCCTCAAACCTATGTGCCCAATATCTTTAAGGCCAAGGAAGAAGATTTTACCTCCCAAAGGCACAGCGTTTTTGGCGATTCATTTATTAATTTTTCAGTTATCGAAAAGTAAATTTTTATGAAGAACAAATTGAAATTAGCAATAGGCATCCTGGCTATGGCCGCAATGCTTTCTTGTGAGGATGAAAAAACCGGGAGGGCTTATTCCCAAACCGAGATCCAGGAAGCTTCGGCAGAATTAAACACCTATTTTGATGCTGAATTTGAAAAAGACCTTGCAGATTCTCCCATGAGGCAAACCCAGTTGGGAAGAAAGACCGATTATGGGAAATGGGATGATTTCTCGACCAATAAATACACCAGGGACCTCGAAAAGGCGAAAGCACGCCTTAAGTACCTTAAAGAAAACGTGGAGGAGGGAATTTTGGATCCAGGTACCCATCTGAGTTATAGGTTATTCAAGCAGGAGCAGGAGCATGGAATTG
>JBGSWA010000183.1:0-12508 GCA_041752645.1 Gillisia sp.
TGGGTATACTGATTATAGCTGGAATTTCTATATGGATTTTTACATCATTAAGCACGGAGGGGTTGCTCACCAATCGATATGCAAACAGGACTGCCGCTGGGGAACTGAAGGATGATATCACAACCGGGAGAGCGGAGCTTATTGAAACCGAACTGGATGCTTTTTATAATTATCCATTTACTGGGGTGGGAGTTGGGAAAGCCAAGGATTACCGTTCTGATGAAACCGGGATTGAAACCGCCTCCCACAATGAAATAAGTCGCTTATTATCTGAACACGGATTGCTGGGTATTTTTGCATTACTTATACTTATATTTGTCCCTATAATGTTTTGGACAAAATTTAAAAACAACTATTATTTCCTGGCGTTTATGGCTTTCTGGTTTTTGACCATCAACCATTCTGCCATGCGAATTGCTCTGCCTGCCTTTGTTTACGGGCTGGCATTATTATATATAGTGGATGAGAAAAAGGATCCTATACATAGGAAACGACTTAACAATTAACAGCTTTACGGCTACGTATATTTCTTTTTTCAGCAAGGTGCTCAAAAAAGAAGGCTATAATGTGCGCACGGCTTCCAATAAAAGCAATAAGGCTTTGAGGTTGCTGGAGATGCTGGGGCTTATAATGCGCTATCATAAATCTACAGATATCGTCCTTATAGACACATATGGGGCTATGAATTTTTACTATGCCTACCTGGTGGGAAAGGCCTGTCAGTTTTATAAACTGGATTATATCCCCATCCTGCATGGCGGGAATTTGCCGGATAGGCTCGAAAAAAACATAAAATTCAGCAAAAGCCTGTTCGGAAAAGCAAAAATGAATGTGGCGCCTTCCCTGTTCTTATATGACATTTTCAGGAGAGCGGGGTTTGCGAATTTACAGAATATTCCGAATTCCATAGAGCTAGGCAAATACACTTTTAAACAACGCAGCACATTTGCTCCAAAGTTGCTATGGGTGAGAAGGTTTCAGGAGCGGTACAATCCTATGCTGGCGGTGAAGGTGCTGGAAAGCTTGAGACAGGAGTATCCCGATGCAAGTTTATGTATGGTAGGGCCAGAGAAAGACGGGACTTTGAGCAAATGTAAAACCTATGCCAAGGAACACAATTTGCATGTGCGGTTCACGGGAAAACTCAGGAAAAAGCAGTGGGCAAAACTCTCTGCAGATGCCGATATATTTTTGAACACCACCAATATAGACAATACCCCCATAAGCGTAATTGAGGCGATGGCCCTTGGCCTTGCAGTGATTTCTACCGATGTGGGCGGAATGCATTTTTTGATCGAAGACAAGAAAGACGGGGTTTTGGTGCCTAAAAAGGATGTGGAGGCAATGGTAAATGCGGTAAGGGTTTTGGTGGAACAGCCGGAAGCAGCTTTAAAAATTACACTGCAGGCCAGGGAGAAAGTGACCCGTTTTGACTGGGAAATTGTAAAGGCAGAATGGAACCAATTACTCGCGTAATGGGGAAAGCGATCCTGTACATCGGCAATAAACTCTCCAAGTCCAAAAAAAACCCTACCACGCACGAGGCCCTGGAACGGGGTTTAACAGAGGAAGGCTTTACAATTTATTCGGCTTCCCATCTTCAAAATAAATACCTGCGTTTGCTTGATATGTTCTGGTATTTTCTTCGGTATTACAGGAGGGTGGATTTTGTACTAATCGATGTGTACAGCACCCAGAATTTCTGGTATGCCCTGGCGATCGCCAGGATGTCAAAAGTTTTTTCAAAAAAATATATCCCCATCCTTCACGGAGGAAACCTGGAAAAGCGTTTTAAGGATTCTCCCGCCAATTCGAAACACCTATTAAAAAACGCGCATTGCATTATTTGTCCTTCTCCCTATCTCAAGGAGCAGGTTGAAAATCTGGGGTATTCCAGAGTACATTATATCTCAAATCCACTGTTTCTCGCGGAATACAGATTTAAACCACGGCCAAACCTGAAACCAAATATTTTATGGGTGCGTGCATTCGACAAGATCTACAATCCGCTTCTTGCCCTAAAAAGCCTTGAGATTCTGATAAAAGATCGTCCCGCGGCACAACTATGTATGGTGGGTCCGGACAAGGACGGGAGTTTGGACACCTGCCGAAAATATGCCGAAAAACACAAACTGCCGGTCAGCTTTACCGGGAAACTGAAAAAAAAGAAGTGGCTCGCATTGGCTGAGGGCTACGATATTTTTATCAATACTACTGATATTGACAATACTCCGGTAAGCGTCATAGAGGCGATGGCACTGGGAATACCGGTGGTTTCCACAGATGTGGGGGGGATTCCGTTTTTGATCGAGAATAACCGATCGGGGCTGCTGGTGCCGCCGAATGACCCTTTTAAAATGGCAAATTCAATTGAGAACCTGCTCGAAAGTCCGGTACAGGCCCTTGAATTGTCCCGGTGTGCAAGGGAGAAAATAGCTGGTTTTGACTGGGCTGCCATAAAGCACGAATGGAGAAAGGTTCTTGAGTAAGGATGCGTTTGTAAAATTTTTGTGCCTGAAATACCTAAAGTTAAAAGAGGTTTAAACAATTAATTTTAAACCCACCAGTTGTGTTTAGTTCCAGGAGGATCCGTAAAATCTCTGTAGGGTTCTTGATTTAAAAATGCTTTTAGACTTGGCTTAGGCGAGTTCATTTTTTAAGTATCTTTGCAGCTAATTTCCCTCTTAACTTTAAGTACTGAATAGTAGGGTAGGTTCTTAGTCGATAATTTTTACCTTTAAGCCCAAATTGTTACCCATGCCTCCAAAGTCTTTAGTCCACTTCGATATTTCTGAGCGCAAGGTGCTGTTGAGGCTTATGGACATAGTGAGCGTGCTGTTAACCCTGAGTGTTGTGGGGAATATGTTTGATTTTGATTATTTTCAAATTACAGGCTTTAACTGGGTATGGACCCTGGCTTTGATTCTTTATATCAGCGTCTTTGCCAACATCTTTGAACTCTACGATCTGCAAAAGGCGGCTAAATTTGAGATCGTCCTTAAAAATGTGATTTTAACGGGTTCTGTCACGGTGTTGTTCTTTATGCTGACCCCGTTATTCACCCCAAGCCTTCCGCAGAACCGGTTGCAGATCCTGTTCTTTTTTCTGTCCATCATCGGAGCGCTTTTGTTGTGGAGGTATGCCTATATCACCCTTATCTCGTCCCCCAGGTTTTACAAAAGGGTACTACTGATAGGTGACGAAGCAGAGTTGGGCCTGATGGTCCCCACGCTTCAAAGATCGGATCCAAATTATGTCATCGTGGGTTATATCAACACAAGCAAGAAAGATATATCCCTGCAATACAAGGCCCTGCTTCAGTTTACCGCTTCGAAGCTTCCCTTTATTATAAAGCAACACCAGATAAATGAAATTGTGGTAGCTGGATCTGATGCCTATGCAAATGAAGCCTCGGTCGCAGTTCTGAAACAATTAAATAATTTACTGATCAAAGGTTTTCCCATAAAGGATTATACCCAGATATATGAGGAGATCACCCAACGGGTGCCGGTGCAGCACCTGGAAAAGGATTTTTACAAATATTTCCTGTTTAGCCGTAATAACCACAACAAGTTCTATATATTTTTCCATAGGGCGACCGATGTGTTTTTCGGGGTAGTGGGACTGTTGGTCTGTGCGCTACTGATTCCTTTTGTCTATGTTGGAAATCTTCTTGGAAACAGGGGGAGGTTGCTCTATACCCAAACAAGGGTGGGCAAGAATGCTAAAGTCTTTAAGATCATAAAATTCAGGACGATGCCCGAGGATTCAGAACTGAACGGCCCCCAATGGTCGGGGAAAGGCGATATCCGGATCAGGGGTTTTGGAAAATTTATGCGCAGGGCTAGACTGGATGAATTCCCCCAGTTCTACAATGTTCTGAAAGGGGACATGAGCATAATTGGTCCCAGACCGGAGCGTCCTGTTTTTGTAAAGAAACTCTCAAAAATTATCCCATTTTATAAAACTAGGCACATCATTAAACCGGGATTGACCGGCTGGGCGCAGGTAAAAGGGGATTATGGCTGCAGCACTGCCGATAGCCTGGAGAAACTGCAGTATGACCTGTATTACATCAAACACCGGGGAATGTTTCTGGATCTCAATATTTTGGTGAAGACCTTCAGTACGGTCCTGTTTTTTAGGGGGCAGTAGGAGTTTCAAAGTTTAAAATAGTCAAGGTTTAGGGTTTAAGATTGACAATAGTGGCCCCAAGGGTCTGGTGTGGGAAGTTGTTTTTGAGGTTTGGATAAAACTAGAATTGCATGAACATCTACATTATTTGCAGGGTGCATTTCGAAAAAGGAATTATTGAACTAATTAATTTTAGGAAAAAAAATAAGAGCCAGAAAACACGGATTAAAACACGAATTATTAAAAAATAGGGCTTTACTTCCTGATTAGTTTTGAGCGATTTTTTATTTTCCACAGATTTACACAGTGGATTTTCTAATAAACAAAGACTCCATGATTAGTGGTGTACCTTTTTTATTTTGCGCTAACCAAGTTAACGGCAACGCAGTTTACCCAAAGGATTATTTTGAAGCGGATCTTCATTTATCACTTCTTCCCTCTTTTTTTTACTTCCATACTATTCCCCGCACCCTTCACTCCTTTATCTTTTCCTATTAAATTTTACAATGGCGAACAAAAACAGGAACAAGGCAATGAACTGTGCTACCCGGGGAATATAATCGCCGTGTTTGACATAAAAAGTGAGTTTTGAATTCAGGGTGATGTTATTCCTGATGCTGCCGGTTTCCTCATAGGCCAAGCTTTTTAGGATGTCGCCTTTTTCATTTATAAAGGCGGAGATCCCGGTGTTGGCACTTCTCACAACAGATCTCCTGGATTCTATGGCCCGCAATTTGGCGTAACTCAAATGCTGTTTATGACCCTGGGAATCGGCCCACCAAGCGTCGTTGGTGATGATGGTGAGGAAATTGGCTCCATTTTTCACGTATCCGGTCACATAATCGCCGTAAACGGATTCATAGCAGATAATCGGGGCGGTGTTATAGTCATTATTGAGTTGAAAAACCTCGCGATCTTCCTGGGTGGTCTTCATGGCTACCGTGCCGCCAAGATCTATCATAACATCCCCCAGAAGTGGGCGCAGCAGCTCCTGATATGGAAAATTCTCTACCCCGACCACCAGTTTTGATTTGTGATAAAAGTTGGTTGGGGCATCATTGTTCATAAAAAAGGCAGAATTGTAATCGTTGTACCAGTCATTGGGGCCAATTTTATTGCTTTGAGTGCTGACCTGACCTGGGGCGCTAAAGCGCTCGTAAAAGGAAATTCCGCTTAAAAAATTGAGCTTGGGATATTTAAGAAGCAGTTGCCTGCCGTAGAAATCGGCTTCGGATTGCTGGAATTTGGAGAGCACGGTGCCATCCGCAAAAACCGTTTCCGGGGCAACCAGGATCGCAGTTTTATCGGTGAGCTTTTCCTGGGCCAGTTGCACCAAAAGCTCGCCCAGACGGGTGTCGTTGGTGTTGTATTTTTCGGTGTAGGGATCGATATTTGGCTGCAGGATTACGGCCTCGAGTTGCTCCTCACCTTCCGAATAATTGTTCAGAATGAGATAGGAAATCCCAATGGGGACCAGGATCAGAAGCCCGATCTTTAGGGCTCCGCGAACCAGGATGGCTTTTTCGCGATGTTCCTTGTAGAGCAGGATCAGTTTAAAGGCAGCGATATTTACCAGTAGGACCCATAGGGTTCCTCCAAAGGTCCCTGTGTATTCATACCACTGAATCCAGTGATGGTATTCTGAAAAAGCGTTTCCGAGATTTAGCCATGGCCAGGAAAACTCCCAGGAGAGGTGGATCTTTTCAAATACGATCCAGATGCTTATCAAAAAGGCGGAAGCTGCTTTAAAATCGGATCTTTTTGCCACGAGATGATAGAGCAAAAACACAAAGGCCATCAGCAGCGAATTCACCAGCACGGCAAATGCGCCCCCGAAAGGAGTTGAATAGTACAGCCAGTAGGTGGTGATCAGGTTCCAGATAAAAAAACTGAGATAGGACAATCCCAGGATTTTGGTTTTGACATAGTTGCTTTGAGTGCTGCGGAGCCTGTATTCGGCATACAGAAGGGGGACAAATGCAAAAAACAGCAGTGCAGGGAAACCGTAGGTGGGCCAGGCCAGGGCAAGTAATATTCCACTTAAAAGGGCATAGAGGAGGTTTTTCATAGCAATAACAATTCTGATCAAAAATAGGAAAAATAAGTGGGGGAGTGGAAAGCGAAGTATGGAAAGAGGAATGTTGTTGTCTTACCTGTTCAAAGTTCAATTTTCATAGTTTAAAGGTATCGCCCCGAAGCTTTCCGTGCAAGTCCAGAGTTTAAAAGTTCCAGCTCACCTCAAAGGATCGGGGCTAAACGATAAACGACAAACAATTTCCCCGGCTTCAGAGATTTTTCCTATTTTTACAAAAACATTTCTATGGCCATAAAACGACACATTCCAAATTTGATCACGATTTTAAACCTGCTTTGCGGGGCGCTGGCCACTATTTTTGCCGTGCAGGGAAACCTGGTAATGGCCGCGATGTTTGTGGGGCTTGGTATTTTCTTCGATTATTTTGACGGGATGGCAGCCAGGATCCTCCATGTTAAAAGTGAGGTAGGCTTACAGCTGGATTCCCTTGCCGATATGATCACCAGCGGGCTGGTCCCTGGAATCGTGATGTACCAATTGCTCATTAGGGCCCTGCCCGGGGGAATAAGCGCCAGCTCTGAATGGGATGCTCACAACCCATGGTGGGAATGGAATTTCCCTATTTTGGCCCTGATCGGATTGCTGATCGCTGCTGCCTCGGGATACAGACTAGCAAAATTCAATGTGGACGAGCGTCAAACCGATTCCTTTATTGGTCTGCCAACCCCTGCCAACGCCTTGCTTATTTTAAGTCTGCCTCTTATTATGGCCTTTCAGCCGCATCCAATAGCGGTGGACCTGATCTTAAATGAATGGTTTTTAATTGGATTGACCCTGGTGAGTTGTTATATGCTGAATGCTGAGGTCCCGCTCTTTGCACTGAAGTTTTCAGACTGGTCCTTTAAACCCAATAAACTGCGGTATTTCTTTATTGGTTACTGCCTTTTGTTGATTATCCTGTTCCAGTTTATCGCGATTCCCATTATCATTGTCAGTTATGTGGTGCTATCGCTGCTGTTCAGGGGTAAGAAATCAGAAGGTTAGTTTTTGTACTGGTCTTTCATTGCTTTTCCATAATAAAAATATGGGCTATGCCCATTTCATTTCAATACTTTATCCCCATGCTAAAATTAGTTAGGGCAATGGATACTCATTCTTTTTTTTCTTTTGATGCGCATTAAATTGTTCCCTAAGCGAAATCAATTGCAAGGGACAATACATAAATAATCCTAACCCTTTTCTCCTGGAGGACTTTAATTTTTTCCCTCAGTAAAATCAGTGCATTGCAGTATCATCCTTTTTTTTCTTTTGGTGCAATTTTTTTGTTTCCTGCCTATACGTAAGGGACAAGTGAGCATTTGGTTTTACCCTGCTTTTTGTAGTAAAACAGAATCGCCATCAAAAGAACGTTTTTCTATTGATGGCGATTTATAATTTTTCAGATGATCTGTTTTGATTATTCGAAGATCTTCTTTTTTCGAAGTTCAAAATTCTGCCCTAGATACACCTTGCGCACCATTTCGTCCTCGGCGAGTTCTTCGGGTTTTCCGTGTTTTAGGATGCTCCCTTCAAACATGAGATAGGTCCTGTCTGTGATTGCCAGGGTTTCCTGCACGTTGTGATCGGTGATCAGGATCCCGATATTTTTGTTTTTCAGATCGGCCACAATGCGCTGAATGTCTTCCACCGCTACGGGGTCTACCCCGGCAAAGGGTTCGTCCAAAAGGATAAAACTCGGGTCGGTAGCCAGGGCACGGGCAATTTCGGTCCGGCGCCGCTCCCCACCGCTTAAAAGGTCTCCGCGGCTTTTTCTGATGTGGCTCAGTCCAAATTCTTCGATCAAAGATTCCATCTTTTCATGGCGTTCTTTTTTGGAGAGTTTTGTGAGTTCCAGCACACTCATGATATTGTCCTCAATGCTGAGTTTCCTGAAAACAGAGGCTTCCTGTGCCAGGTATCCAATCCCGTGTTGCGCCCTTTTGTACATAGGGGATTTGGTGATATTGTGGTTGTCCAGGAATATATTGCCTCCGTTGGGCTTTATAAGGCCAACGATCATATAGAAGCAGGTGGTCTTCCCGGCACCGTTGGGTCCGAGCAGGCCGACAATCTCCCCCTGGTTTACCTCCAGGGAAATGCCTTTTACAACTTCCCGTCCTTTGTAGGATTTTACTATTTTTTCGGCTTTTAACTTCATAAGATAAATTGAGGCCTAAGTTAGGGTATTTATGAATAAAATCTAAAATTCCAAATTGCTTCCCGATGCCTTGGGGGCCAAATCTTAAATTTCTTCTCTGGAATCCATCGATTCCAGGGCATCCCAGAATTCGTAGGCTTTTCTCAAATGCGGAATAACGATGGTGCCCCCAACCAGGGTTGCAATTGACATGGCCTCCATCACTTCCTCCTTGGTGATCCCTTCCTTATAGGAGGTTTCCAGGTGGTATTTGATGCAGTCGTCACAGCGCAATACCGTGGATGCGACAAGGCCCAGGAGTTCCTTTGTCTTAATATCCAAAGCCCCCGGTGAGAAAGCATTGGTATCGAGATTGAAAATGCGTTTAATTATTTTATTGTTATCCTTTAGGATAACATCATTCATCCGCTCGCGGTACGAATTGAATTCCTCTACCTGGTTCATTTATTTTTCTTTAATAGTTTTGCTTCTTTTCTATAGACGATTCGCGAGATCACGATACTTACCTCATAGAGAATAAGCACCGGTATGGCGACAATAATCTGGCTTACAATATCCGGTGGGGTGATAATTGCAGAAAAGATAAGTACAATTACCAGGGCATATTTGCGGTATTTTCTCAGGAAATCGGGGGTCAATACCCCCACCTTGGTAAGGAAATAGATCACGATGGGCAGCTCAAAGATAAGGCCGCTGGCCAAAACCGAGGCCCTGACCAGGGCGATGTAACTGCTCAAATCGAAATCGTTAAATACATCGTCACTCACCTGGTATTTTCCAAGGAAATTAATGGAAAGCGGGGTTACAAGGTAATATCCGAACAAAACGCCCATAAAGAACAGCACAGAGGATATAAAAATAAAACCTTTGGAATTATTTTTTTCGGTGTCTTTCATCGCAGGGGCCACAAATTTCCAGAATTCATAGATCACATAAGGAAAGGCAATCACGAAGCCTGCGGTTATGGAAACCCAGATATGGGCTGAGAATTGCCCGCCCATCGTCCGGCTTTGGATCCGAAAGGGCATCTCCTCAAAGCAAAATCCACTTTCCAGTCCCACCCAGTTCGTAAAGCGGCATAGGACATCATAGGTCCAGAATTCGGGGTGCCTTGGCCCGAATAACAACACGTCAAAAATAAACCCTTTTGCAAAAAAGGCCAGGGTAGCCGCTATTATTATTGCCAGGCACGCTCTTATTAAATGCCACCGCAGATCTTCCAGGTGATCCAAAAAGGACATTTCCTCATTTGTTGGTTTCGCTTTTGCCATTATAAAATTCCTTCTCTTATTAAGTTATGTATATGTACCACCCCGACATATTTGCCGTTTTCCTCGGCGAGCAGCACCGATATCTTGTTTTCTTCCAACAGCTCCAGGGCATCTACCGCCATTGCATCGGGGGCGATGGTCTTGGGATTTTTGCTCATAATATCCGTTGCGGTAAGATGCACAAAGTGATCGTTGTCGCGGAGCATTCTTCGGATGTCCCCATCGGTAATGATCCCGACGATCTTTTGATTTTCAAGTACGGCGGTCACCCCCAGCATTTTTTCGGAAATCTCTACAATGACGTCCTTTACATTGGTGGTGGGGGACACCTGTGGTTGCTGGTTTTGAGCCGTGATATCCCCTACCCTTAAATACAATTTCTTGCCCAGGGCCCCTCCGGGATGATATTTAGCGAAATCCTGACTGGAAAAGCCGCGCAAATCCAATAGGCATACTGCCAGGGCATCGCCCAAAACCAATTGGGCCGTAGTGCTTGTTGTTGGGGCCAGATTATTGGGGCAGGCTTCCTTTTCAACAAAGGCGTTTAACACAAAATCGGAGTTTTCTCCCAAAAAAGAATCCACCTTCCCGGTGATGCCGATAATTTTATTGTGGAAATTTTTTATCAGCGGCACCAGGACCTTAATCTCAGGGGTATTTCCGCTTTTGGAGATGCAGATGACCACATCGTCCTTTAAAATGGTGCCCAGATCCCCGTGAATGGCGTCTGCGGCATGCATAAATATAGCAGGGGTGCCGGTAGAGTTTAAGGTAGCCACAATTTTAGCTGCAATTATGGCACTTTTTCCAATCCCTGTAATAATTACCCTCCCTTTTGAGTTATAGATACACTGAACGGCGCCTGCAAAATCCTGAGTCAATAATTCTTCAAGGTTTGCTATGGCTTTCGCTTCAATGGAAATGGTTTCTTTAGCTACTGAGAGGATCTTTTCTTTAAGTTTCAAATTGTAGAGTTATGAATTGCGATATATACTAAAGAAACATGTATCTTTATATTCTGCAAATGTATGTAAAATTGTAACATTATTGAATGAGTTCTGCGGAAATCGATTTACACAAACAACTTAAAAAGTACTTTGGATTCAGTCAATTCAAAGGTCTTCAGGAACAGGTAATAACCAGCATAATTAAAGGGCACAACGCCTTTGTGGTAATGCCTACCGGCGGAGGGAAATCCCTTTGCTACCAGCTTCCTGCACTAATATCGGATGGCACCGCCATCGTGGTATCACCCCTTATTGCGCTGATGAAAAACCAGGTGGATGCCATTCGTGGGATCTCTTCTGAACACGGGGTAGCCCATGTTCTGAATTCCTCTCTGAACAAATCGGAGGTCAAACAGGTTAAGGAAGATATTACTAGTGGAATCACCAAATTGCTTTATGTAGCGCCTGAATCTCTCACCAAGGAGGAGAATGTCGAATTTCTGCGAAATGTGAAGATCTCCTTTATGGCGGTGGATGAAGCGCATTGCATCAGTGAGTGGGGCCACGATTTCAGGCCTGAATACCGCAATTTGCGCACCATCATCAAAAGAATCGGGGACAATATCCCTATTATTGGGCTTACCGCCACGGCAACTCCAAAGGTGCAGGAGGATATTCTCAAGAACCTGGGGATTCCGGATGCCGATACCTTTACGGCGAGCTTTAACCGCCCGAATTTATATTACGAGGTGCGACCAAAAACCAAAAACGTATTTACCGATATTATCCGGTTTGTCAAACAATTTGAGGGCAAATCGGGAATCATATATTGCCTGAGCCGCAAGAAAGTGGAGGAACTCGCACAGACCCTCCAGGTCAACGGGATTTCCGTGGTGCCTTATCACGCCGGGCTGGATGCTAAAACCCGGGCCAAACACCAGGACATGTTCATCATGGAAGATGTGGATGTGGTGGTTGCCACCATCGCCTTTGGAATGGGAATCGATAAACCCGATGTGCGATTCGTGATCCACCACGATATACCCAAGAGCCTTGAGAGTTACTACCAGGAAACCGGTCGTGCCGGAAGGGATGGGGGCGAGGGACATTGCCTGGCCTTTTATTCCTATAAGGACATTGAAAAGCTGGAAAAATTCATGAGCGGGAAGCCGGTGGCCGAACAGGAAATTGGTCACGCCCTGCTGCAGGAAGTCGTGGGTTATGCCGAGACTTCCATCTCCCGCAGAAAATTCCTGCTGCATTATTTCGGGGAGGAGTTTGACAGTAAAACCGGGGCAGGCGCCTCAATGGACGACAACGTGCGCAACCCGAAAAAGAAACACGAAGCCAAGGAAAATGCAGTGCTTTTGCTGAACACAATAAAGGATACCAATCAAATATACAAATCAAAAGAAGTTGTAAATACCCTTATCGGAAAGGCAAATGCCCTGATCTTATCCCATAGAACCGATGAGCACCCGCTTTTTGGAAAGGGAAATGACAAGGATGCCAAATACTGGATGGCTTTATTGCGACAAGTCCTGGTAGCAGGCCTTTTGAGAAAGGACATCGAAACCTACGGCGTTGTTAAATTAACCGAAAAGGGGGAGGGGTTTTTAAAAAATCCAACCTCCTTTATGATGACTGAAGATCACGTTTTTGACAGTATTACCGAGGGAGAAATGGTCTCCCCAAAAACCGGGGGCGCCAGTATAGATGAGGAATTGGTAAAAATGATGAAGGATTTGCGCAAAAAAGTCGCAAAAAAGCTGGATGTTCCTCCGTATGCAGTATTTCAAGATCTCTCCCTGGAGGATATGGCCATAAAATACCCGATGAATATCGAGGAATTGAGCAATATCCATGGGGTGGGTGAGCATAAAGCAAAAAAATTCGGGAAGGATTTTGTGGAACTCATCGGGCG
>JBGSWA010000184.1:0-8967 GCA_041752645.1 Gillisia sp.
CGCCTTCCACAAACCGGTTTTGGTCTGTATCTTCAATGCGCAAAATAAAATCGCCCTGATGTTTTTTGGCGAATAAATAATTATATAAAGCCGTTCTAACCCCGCCTATGTGTAATGGGCCGGTAGGGCTCGGTGCAAATCTAACGCGTACTTTAGCAGACATAAATAAGTTATTTTAGCTGCAAAGATAGGGATTCCCAAGGCATTTTGTCGGGTATTAGGTGCTGGACAAGCCTTATTATTGCAATCAAATTTCAGATGAGTAAAAAAGTGAATTTCAATTGAGGCTAAATAAAAAGAAATTTGTAGTTTTAGGATTGGGACACGAAGGAGGTGAATCATGGATGATTTCAATTTTATAAAGGAAAAATTAGGGAGATTTATCAGGAAATTTTATAAAAATGAATTGCTGAAAGGCTCTATTTTATTCTTTTCTTTCTGGTTGCTTTATCTCATCCTGATTTTAATGATAGAATATTTTTTTTGGCTTTCAACTTTAAACCGAAGTATTCTGTTCTGGATCTTTATTTCGGTTTCTCTTGGACTCCTGTTTAAATTTATCTTCATCCCTCTCTCCAGGCTATTAAAATTGTCAAAAGGAGTTGATCAGACACAGGCCTCAAAAATTATTGGGGAGCATTTCCCGGAGGTAAATGACAAACTTCTCAATGTCCTGCAATTGCAAAATTCCCCGGTTAAATCCGAATTATTACTGGCGAGTATCGCACAGAAATCAAAAGAGCTCAAGCCAATTCCTTTTACTTTGGCGATAAATTTTAAAACCAGTCTCAGATATTTTAAATACGCCTTATTTCCGGTTATTATTATCCTGGCAGTATTTTTAACGGGAAATTTATCCATTTTTTCTGAAAGTTATACCCGGGTGTTGCACTATAAAACTGCCTATAAGCCGCCGGCTCCTTTTTCCTTTGTGCTGAAAAATGATGTTTTTAAAGTTGAAGAGGGTAGTGGCTTGATGTTGGAAGTGGTAACCCTTGGAAAAATTGTTCCCGAGAGGGTTGTCATAATTTATAACAATGAAACCTATTTTATGAAATCTGTTGCGTCCAATGGATTTCAGTATAATTTTCAGGGGATCAAAAAGGATGTGGATTTTTACCTGCAGGCTAATGGAGTCCGCTCAGGATCTTACAAAATTGAGGTTATCCAGGTGCCTAAATTGATAGATTTTGAGATGCGTTTAACCTATCCGAAATACCTGGATAAAAAAACGCAATCTGTTCAGGGGACCGGGAATATTACTGTTCCGGAAGGCACCAGTGTTTCATGGAATCTCAGCACCAGCACTACAAATCAAGTAACCTTTACCTCCAGGGATACCGTGGAGGAATTCCGGCAGGAAGGAATCATGTTCAGTTTTGATAAAAAATTGTTTTCCACTATGGGGTATGAGATTAAAACCTCCAATCTTCAGTTTAAGGATTATGAATCTCTGGAATATGTGATTTCAGTTGTAAAGGATCAGTACCCGAAGATCCTTGTGAAACATAAAACGGATAGTTTGGATGGGGAAAGCCTGTATTTTTTTGGTAAAATTTCGGATGATCATGCAATTTCAGGGCTGAACCTGGTGTATTTTATTGACACTCAGGAGGAAACCGCCGAAAAGATTTCCCTTTCTGTGAATAATCAGGAATTTGATGAGTTTTTATATGCATTCCCTGGAAATACTCCTTTAAATCCCGGCAGCGATTATTCATTATACTTTGAGGTTTTCGACAATGACGAAATAAGAGGGCCTAAAGGTAGCAAAAGCGAGGTTTTTAGTTTTAGAAAAAAATCGGAGAATGAAATTGAGGAACAGCAGCTTCAGCTACAGGGAGAATCCATTGAGAATTTAAGTCAGGGCCTGAATAAGATGCAGCTTTCAGAGAGGGAATTGGAGGAAATTTCAAGACTTCAAAAGGAAAAGGGACAACTCAACTACAACGACCGGAAGAAGCTGGATAATTTTCTCGAACACCAAAAACAGCAAACCGAGATGATGAAAAATTATTCGGAAAAGCTCAAGCAAAGTCTCGAGGATAAAGATAATTTGAAAAGATCAGACGATTTTAAAGAAGAATTAAAGCAGCGGCTGGAAAGAAATGAAGAGGTGTTGGAAGAAAACGAGGCGCTTTTGGAAGAATTGCAAAAATATGCGGATAAAATAAGCAGGGAAGAGTTGTCTGAAAAACTCGAACAACTTTCCAGGCAGAATAGCTCGGAACAAAAAAATCTCGAGCAGCTCCTGGAACTAACAAAACGATATTACGTTCAGGAGAAAATTCAAAAACTTGCAAATGACCTCTCTGAATTAGCGGCGAAGCAAGACGAGATGTCGGAAAAAGATTCGCTTAATTCAAAAGAGAATCAGGGAGAATTATCGGAAGAATTTAAGGGATTTCAAGAGCAAATGGATGAACTGGAAAAAGAAAATGAAGGATTAAAAAAGCCTTATGTTCTGGAAAGGGAAAAAACAGATGAAATGGAAATTGAAGGGGAACAGAGAAAATCTGAAGATAAATTAGGAGAAAACCAAAAACCACAGGCCAAAAAACATCAAAAAAATGCCTCGCAAAAAATGATGGAAATGAGCGAGAAAATGAAATCTGCTCAAATGATCTCACAAGGAGAACAATTGGATGCCAACATTGAGAGTATGCGTCAGATATTGGCTAATTTGATGGTCTTTTCCTTTGAACAGGAAGACCTGATGTTGAATTTCAGAAAAATAAGGATCAATAACCCGGCATACCCAAAAAATTTAAAGAAACAACAGGTCTTGAGAGAACATTTTAACCATATAGACGATAGTTTGTTTGCCCTCGCGCTTAATAATCCTATGATCAGCGAAAGGATCACATCGAAACTCACCGATATTGAATTTGATATCGACAAATCTATGGAGCGCCTGGCGCAAAATGAATTGCCACAGGGTACCGCAAGTCAGCAATATGTGATGACAGGATCAAATGAGTTGGCAAATATGCTGAGTGAAATTTTGGGGAACATGCAGCAATTGGCCAGTTTGAACCTTTCTCCCGGAGGAAAAGATCAAAGCCCCGGGCAAGGTGGACAATTGCCTGATATTATCCAATCTCAGGAGCAACTCAACCAACAAATGAAGGATGGTTTGGGTGAAGGGAAAGGGGAAGTGCCTAAAAATGGTCAAGGAAATGGTGGGGCGGGGCAACAGGGTGAAAAATTAAAGGAAGAGTTGAGTGGGGAATTGTACGAGATTTTTAAACAACAGCAGCTATTGAAACAACAACTGCAGGATAAATTGCGGGAATCAGGAATGGATCTGAAAAATGCGGATTTGTTAAAGGAAGTGGAGCAAGTGGAAGGGGAGATCCTCAACAAAGGTTTTAATTCTGAAACCCTTAAACGGATGAATAATCTTGTTCACAGGTTGCTTCAATTGGAAGACGCGATGATAGAACAGGAGGATGAAAATCGCAGGATTTCCAGGACTAACCAGGAAAACTACCAAAACAAGGCTATGGAGGAAATTAGTAAGGCGAAAGAATATTTCAATACTACCGAAATTCTCAATAGACATAGCTTACCTTTGCGGGAAATTTATAAAACTAAAGTCAGGCAGTATTTTGAAGGAGTCGAAAATTAATTTTTATTCAGAAAACGAATTTAATCTCGGACAATCCCAGAGGTTTGCCAAATGGATCGAGCAGGTAATCGTTTCTGAAAACATGAAATTGGAAGAGATAAATTATATTTTTTGTGATGATGAGTATTTGCTTAAACTGAATATTGAGTTTCTGAACCACGACACTTATACCGATATCATTACTTTTAATAATAATGTAGGAACCATATTACAGGGAGATATTTTTATCAGCACGGAGCGGGTGGGGGAGAATGCAGAAAACTTCGGTGTAATTTTTGAAGAGGAATTGCGAAGGGTTATGTCGCACGGAATTTTACACCTCTGCGGATATAATGACAAAACCGGGGAAGACTCTTTGATTATGAGGAATAAGGAAGAGGAAAAAATGAAGTTGTTCCACGTGGAACAATAGTTAAGAACTAGGAATTATGTTTGATAAAGAATATGATGTTATAGTGGTTGGAGGCGGTCACGCAGGAAGTGAAGCTGCCGCAGCCGCCGCCAATATGGGGTGTTCGACCTTGCTGGTCACTATGAACCTTCAAAACATTGCACAGATGAGCTGCAATCCCGCAATGGGCGGAATCGCAAAGGGTCAAATTGTTCGTGAGATTGATGCTCTTGGGGGGTACAGTGGGTTGGTAAGCGATACCAGCGCCATTCAGTTTAAGATGTTAAACAAATCCAAAGGACCGGCAATGTGGAGTCCGCGTGTTCAGAGTGATCGAATGATGTTTGCAGAACACTGGCGCCTGAGATTGGAGCAAACCCCTAATCTGGATTTTTTCCAGGATATGGTTTCCGGTTTAATTGTAAAGGGGCATCGAATTGTAGGGGTGAAAACATCGCTTGGAATAGAAATAAAAGGGAAATCTGTAGTGCTTACCAATGGTACTTTTTTGAATGGGCTTATACATATTGGGGGTAAAAACTTTGGCGGTGGCCGCTCTGGGGAGAGAGCTTCTACAGGAATAACAGAGGAATTGATTCGATTCGGTTTTGAAGCGGGAAGAATGAAAACGGGAACCCCGCCAAGAGTGGACGGACGTTCTCTGGATTATTCAAAAATGGTTGAACAGCCCGGGGATAAAGTTCCTTCAAAATTTTCCTATTCGGATGAAACCAGGCCTTTAAAAGATCAGCGTTCCTGTTATATGACGCATACCTCCCTTGAGGTACATGAGATTTTAAGGGAGGGTTTTGACCGGTCTCCAATGTACAACGGAAGGATTAAAAGTATAGGGCCACGCTATTGTCCGTCTATAGAAGATAAGATAAATCGCTTTGCTGATAAAGACAGCCACCAGTTATTTATTGAACCGGAAGGATGGAAAACGGTGGAGGTCTATGTCAATGGGTATTCTACTTCCTTGCCCGAAGATATTCAGTTTAAATCCATGAGAGCTATAGTTGGTTTTGAAAAGGTGAAATTCTTCAGGCCGGGCTATGCTATTGAATACGATTATTTCCCGCCTACACAACTCAGGCACACCCTGGAAACCAAATTGGTAAACGGCTTGTATTTTGCCGGCCAGATCAATGGAACTACTGGTTATGAAGAAGCTGCTTCCCAAGGAATGATGGCAGGGATAAATGCGGCGCTCAAGGTGCAGCAAAGGGATCCGTTTATCCTGCAACGGGATGAAGCTTACATCGGGGTTCTGGTAGACGATTTGATCACCAAAGGCACCGAGGAACCATACCGAATGTTTACCTCCAGGGCCGAGTATAGAACTTTGTTGCGTCAGGATAATGCTGATTTCAGGTTAACCGAAAAGTCTTATAAAATGGGATTGGCAGGGGAAGATCGAATGCGTAAAATGGAGGACAAAAAGGAAAAATCGAGTAAATTCGTGAAATTTTTCAAGCAAACCAGCGTGGGCCCGGAAGAAGCAAATTCTGTGTTGCAAGCAAAGGATTCATCCTTGATGAGGCAAAGCGACAAGATGTTTAAAATATTTTCCAGACCGAATATTACCATGCAGGACATGCAGTCTTTTTCAGGGGTGCAGGAATTTATAGATAATAATAACCTGAATGAAGAGATGTTGGAACAAACGGAAATTCAAGTGAAATATTCAGGTTATATTGACAAGGAAAAAAATAATGCTGATAAATTGCATCGTTTGGAAGATGTGAAAATACCTGAGGATTTTGATTACACCAATATAAAATCCATGTCCTTTGAGGCCAGAGAAAAATTGAACAAAATAAAACCGATCACCGTTTCCCAGGCCTCACGTATAAGCGGAGTGAGTCCAAGTGATGTATCAGTGTTGTTGGTTTATATGGGAAGATAAATTGTTTCACGTGGAACATTGGTTTTATTTCACGATATTCCCAATTAATTTGAAGGAGCAATAAAGTAATTTTTCATTAATTCGGGTATTATTAAAAAAGGATCTGTGTTAAGCAGAGAATCCGCTAATTATTCATTTTGAAGGTTAAAGGCCGAAAATGGGAATCGAATATTTTTTGCTTGAGGAATTCTGGGTTTAAATAGGTTTTTTAAAAAAGAATATTCCGGGCTAAAACACAGAATGCAAATTATTTAAATAAATATCAACAGTGAAAATTTCGACAAAACATTTGGGCCAATCGGTTTATTTAACTTGCAAGGACCATACGGTTTCAGGGGAAAAATTTGAACTGATATTTAATTCCGAAAAAGAAATGCTGGTTACCTCCCCAAAACCAGATATTAAAATCCTGCCCGAATATTACAAGAGCGAGGATTATATCTCCCATACGGATTCCAAAAAATCCTTTACCGACAAAATATACCGGCAGGTTAAAAAACTCATGCTCCTTAAAAAACTGAAGTGGATAGAAAAAAAATATCCGCAAAAAGGAAGGCTGTTGGATATTGGAGCGGGCACCGGAGATTTTTTAAATGAAGCTAAAAGAAGAGGGTGGAAGGTAAATGGAATTGAACCCGATGAAAAAGCCAGGCAGCTTGCATTTGAAAAGGGAATTAAATTAGCCGTAAATTCCAGCCATTTCAAATCTGAAAAATTTGATGTAATTAGCCTTTGGCATGTGTTTGAACATGTGTATGACCTAAAAACCCAAATTATTGAACTGGAACAATTGCTAAAGAAAGAAGGGCTTTTAATAATTGCTGTGCCTAATTTCCAAAGTTATGATGCGAAATATTACAGAGAATTTTGGGCAGCTTATGATGTACCTCGACATTTGTCGCATTTTTCCCAAAACAGTTTTAATCATCTTTTTTCCGGAACTGGTTTCAAACTAACAACTTCCAAACCTCTTATTTTTGATTCCTACTATGTCAGCCTGCTTTCTGAAAAATATAAGACAGGAAAGGCTAATTTTTTAAAAGCTGGATATATCGGCTATAAATCAAATTTAAAAGCAAAGTTCAGTTCCGAATACTCTTCACTCGTATATTTCTTCAAAAAAACGTAATAAAACTCATTTAAATCAATTCTAAAGGGGTTTTATAACCACCAACAGGAGGAAAGATTTCTTTTGAATTTAAATTGATTCAGCGTTGTTGGATTAAGTCGTTTTTCATAATATTCAATTATAATTAATTAGGATACAATAGATTTTAGCTATTTTGAGAATACTTTGAAAAAAATATTTTTTTCAAGCTCTACTTTATTACTTTTACCCAAATAAAAATTTAAAAAAACATGAAAAAATTAATTATGGTTGTTTTGGTTGCAGCCGGTCTTACAAGTTGTAATGAACAAAAAACAGCTTATGTGGATACCACCAAACTTATTAAGGAATACGAGGAAATGAAAGATGTGGAACAAGAGTTCACCTCAAAATCCGATGAAGTTAAAGTCCAATTGGATTCACTTGCTCAAAGTTTTCAAACTGAAGTAAAAGATTATCAAGAGAAAATGGCAGGAATGTCAGCAGCTCAAAGAAAGGAAATTGAGGATGGTTTAATGCAAAAGCAACAGGCTATTCAGCAACAACAACAAATGATGGGAAACCAATTGCGTCAGGAAAGTGATGTTGTAATTGATTCCATAGTTACAAAAGTGAAAGATTACGTGAAAGATTACGGAAAGAAAAATAACTATACTTATATTTTTGGATCTAACGAATCTGCCAATATTATGTACGCAAAAGAAGGATTGGATATTACCGAAGAAATTTTGGAAAAATTGAACGCTGGTATTGAAGAGAAAAAATAAGTCTCTTTAAATTTTAAGATACCTTTGCTATTGTCGCAGCAGTCTTACAGAATATGATGTAGTAAACATCGCACTGTTAGTCTGCTGCGATTTTTTTTATTTAAGATAAGATATATACTCCCAGGATGATTACCACGAAATAACCCGTTATGGTGAAAGCTCCCGTGTAGTCCTTGGCCACTCGCTGTCCAAATAGCAGCATTAGCAAGACAATAGCAGCCAACACGCAAGCATAAAGAGCTATGCTTGTTTCTCTGATGGAGATTAACTGGACAATGCCGATTATCGCTAAAATACCAGTGATTACCTCCAGAGTAAGAATAGTGGCGACCATTAAAGTCACTTGGCGGGCTAAAAAAGTCTTTGAAAAATGAGCTGATAGCCATCCAATATTTCCTTTCCAATCGGTAATTTTGTCAAAACCAGATTGTAAAAATGTGATGATAATAAATAAAAGGATTAAAATTTCGGTAATATAGGAATGCATATTTTCCATAAAAAATGATTAAACTGCTTTTTTATGCAACAGTCGGGTTAATTTAATAGATAAATCGGTAAGAATTATTTTGGCATTTCCGTTTCTCTCAATATGAAAAATTGCATCTTCTATTTCTTTAGTGATATCTTCCATATTTGCCCCGTGAATATAGTTAGCAAATTTATCCAACTTAAAACCTGCCGTTTTTGGCTGAATGTAAACCAGATTCTTCGCATTGTAATTCATCAGTAACGCCTGCCTAAAGAAATCAAGGCAGTATAGCAAAAAACTTTTTTGGGTTTCCCTCCCAATTCCCGCGATTTCTTCGCTCCAGCTGATCAAATCGAGAATGGCAGCAGCATTTCCTTTAGCTTTGAAGGCGTTTCTTACCCAGGTGATAAACCAGGTTTCAAACTGTTCGTCCCCGGTATCATTTTTTAAAATATTAAGTGCCTGGGCATAATTTCCATTTGCCTGAATCGCAATTTTTTTAGCAGTTAAAGAATCAAAATTGTTTGTTATTTGCAATTTTTCAGCAATAACGGAGGCAGATAATGGAGGAAATCTTAAAATCTGACACCTGGACCTTATGGTTTGAATAATTTGTTCTTCATCTTCAGCAATTAAAATAAAGAGGGTTTTATTTGGAGGTTCTTCTATTAATTTTAAAAGCTTGTTGGAGC
>JBGSWA010000185.1:0-2511 GCA_041752645.1 Gillisia sp.
GAAACAAAATTCCGGGGCGATTTGCCAAATGGTTTGAAGAAATATACCAGGAGGAAATTGCAAAGCCGATATATAAAGACTTTATTCCAAACAATGTTCAGGATTTACACGAAGGCTACTTTTCGCAGGATAATAAGGGAAAAGTAAAGGACACTGGTGGGGAAACCCAGGCTGATGATGATACCTACAAACTCATTATGCAGGACAAAGAAAGATTGCTGGATGTGAATACTCCTTTACGGTTTATTTTTAGCCATTCTGCATTGAGGGAAGGCTGGGATAATCCGAATGTTTTTCAGATTTGTACTTTAAATGAAACAAAATCCGAGATTAAAAAGCGGCAGGAAATTGGGCGGGGTTTACGTCTTAGTGTAAACCAGCAAGGCCAGCGAATTTTTGACAGAAATATCAACCGGCTTACTGTAGTTGCCAATGAATCTTACGATGAATTTGCAAAGGCTCTTCAAAGAGAAATTGAGCAAGATTGCGGAGTAGATTTTACCGGTAGAATTAAAGACAAAGGCAAAAAGCAAAAGGTAAATCTTCGCAAGGGGTTTGAAGCCGACCCTAAGTTTTTACAAATATGGGATAAGATAAAATTTCATACAAAATACAGTGTGAATTATGACAGCGCAGAACTAATAACTTTTGCTGCTAAAGCGGTAAAAGATATGGATGAAACCAAGAAGCCTTCCATCAGGAGTAACAAAAACAGAGTAGTAATTACGGATGAAGGAGTAACGGGCCAGTTAATGAGTGACAGTGGAAATGACGACTATGGGTTTCCAATTGAAATGCCTGATATGTTGGGATATATCCAGTCAAAAACAGAACTAACACGGTCAACGATATTAGAGATAATTAAACGGTCTGGTCGCATCTCAGAGGTACTTGTCAACCCTCAATTATTTATGGATAACGTTGTTGTTGCAATCAGGCAAGAGCTTTATGAATTGATGATTGATGGGATTAAATATGAAAGAATTGGCGGGAAAGTTTACGAGATGAAAATATTTAATGAAAATGAACTTGAAATCTACGTTGACAAGTTTACACATGCAGTTAAAGATCCAGATAAAACAATTTATGAAAACCTGATCCCATTACAATCTGATGTGGAGAGCCAATTCGCAAAAGATTGCGAAACCAGCGAGAATATAGAGTTTTATTTTAAACTGCCTTTTTGGTTCAAAATAAACACCCCTATTGGTACTTATAATCCAGATTGGGCAGTTGTATTTAAGAATGAAAATAAAATTTATTTTGTTGCAGAAACAAAGAGTAGTGGGCAGGAATTAAGAGGCAGTGAAAATCTAAAAATAAAATGTGGCAAGAAACATTTTGAAGAATTTAAAGACATTGTTTATAAACGGGTTTCATCTGTTTCAGAATTAAATAAATAAAAATCAGCCTCAAACCATGAACCGATCCGGCTTTTTAAAACAACTAACCGCTTCCATTACCATTGGTAAAATGCCTGTTTACATCACAAAGAATTTCAGGAAAATATACCTGTTGCAATGTTTCGTAGCTGGCTTCCATCATTATGAGGAAATGCAATACTATGCGAATTATATGATAAATACACAGCGGGATTGATTGTAAAGGGAAAAAAGGCTAAAGTAAAAGCAAATAAGCAATAATGATATTTCGGGGTAAAAATATAAGTGATTATACAGCAGAAGATATTCAATCATTGATTGAAAACAAAGTACCTGAATCCAAACTTCTGGATTACAAAAGAGAGCTACAATTCGAAGAAAAGTCCAAAGTAGAATTCATTTATGATGTAAGCTCATTTTATAACACAGACGGTGGTTGTATCATAGTAGGCCTTGATGAAGAAAAGGATGCAGAAAACAAAGGGCTGGGTATACCAAAAATGCCGGATAAAGAAATTGTCATTTCGAATTATGATAGCCTTTTACTCAGAATACAGGACACAATCAGGCAATCGACAAATCCGTCAATAACCAATTTACAATTTAGCCCACTGATTTCGTTAAACGGATCGGATGTTTTTCTTATTGGTATTCCGAAAACAAAATCACTTCCGGCAATGGTTACTTATGGTAATCACAACAGATTTTTTAAACGAAAAGCTAACGGAAAATATTTTCTTGACACTTATGAGCTGTATGAAACATTTAATGAAATAAATCTTCTCGAAAAGCGAATTAAATCATTCATTCAGGATCGTCAAATCAAAGTATCTGAAGACATTTTCTGGCCCGATTTAGGGAAGCTAAGCTCTATTCTAATTCACATTGTGCCTGTTGCATTTTTTGATTCGCAAATTGAGAATTTTTCAAGCTATGAATTTCAAAGTTTTATTAAGTCTGAACTTAGTCCACCGGGCCATGAAGGTTATTCAACAAGGTATTGTTTAGAAGGCTTTCATTTATTCCAAAACCGAAGATTTAATGTAGATGGTGAACTAATTCCTTATAACTTGATATTCCGAAACGGTTGCACTGAAACATTTACAAATCAACCATTTTATCTTCAACC
>JBGSWA010000186.1:0-2979 GCA_041752645.1 Gillisia sp.
TTCAATATAAATGGATAGCCCTGTAAAGAAGGCAGGTATGCTTCATATTGTATACCGGCAGAAAACTTTTGTAACCGGTAATCAAATTTTAAATAATTATTAGAGCCTATCCTGTCCTGCGGAAAAACGGCATTTGTGCCAATGTCTTTTACATAGAATTGATTATTGGTTTCAAAAGAACCAGTAATATTTCCATACTTGCCCAAATCAATTTGGGCAAAAAGATGAAATGGAACTATCAATAGGATAAATAGTGTAAGCTTTCTCATAGTTTGGTTGCAGCTATTTGCTGATTGATTTTTTCAAATAATATCGCTTCATCACCCGGCACGTACCCGGTTTTTTGGTACACTATTTTCCCTTTATAAACTATCATTACAAAAGGGATATTACTAACATTAAAAGCCCTTTTTACTTCATTGCTTTCATCTAAATAGATTTCAAAATACCAACCTCTTGATTTTACCAATGGCCTTACTTTATGTACAGTTCTTGCTTCATCGGTTGAAATAGCGATTACTTGAAAAAGAGTGTTTTTCGTTTCATCCAGCTTTTCCAGCAAAGCATCCAACTCATTAATACAGGGCACACACCAGGTTGCCCAAAAACTGATAATGGTTACTTTGTTACTATCTATTGCTGTTTTCAACGATACTGTAGCGCCTTGTAAATTTTTAAGGGGCATGTCTGGCAAACCAGGTTGAGCTGAAACAGCAGCAAAAAGAATGAAAGAAAATGAAATGAGAAGTATTGATTTTATGTTCATTGTAAGTGCTGGTGATTTAATATTTAAAACGTGTAGTTTACACATTTTATTTCATACCTGCTGTCGCCTGAACGACAATTTAAAATAATACCTGAAACTATTTCCCGTACTGGATTTAAGTAATATCTTTAAGCTATGAAAAATTACTTTTATCCTATCTTGATTTTATCTGCATCTCTTCTTTTTTCCTGTTCAAAAAATAAGGATACTACAGTGCCCAAAGATTTGAGGGTTGAAATAAATTCGCCAACTGTTTATGATGATGGATTAGATGAATTAGTAGTAACTGTTTTTGACACAGATAATATAAATGTAACATCCAATAGTCAGATACTGATAGATAATAATGCAATTAGAGGAAATATATTTAAATCAAATGGTGCCAAAACTTATACGGTAAAAGCACTGCTCAATAGTAAAGAGTCAAACTCTGTAACGTTTAAGGCTATCCGGCATGATGTGAGCAAATTTAGTAAAAAGATAACCATCGAAGAATTCGCAGGAATGTGGTGTAGCTTTTGTACCCGGTTTACCTACCTGATTGATACGATGGTTAGAAATAATAATAAAATAATTCCCGTTAGTGTTCACTCCGGTGATATTTTGCAGTACGTTTTTGTTAATCAAATGCGCCAAAAATTTCAAACCACAGATTTCCCATCAGCTTATGTAAACCGTTTTAGAATATGGGATGAATCATCGGCTTTGTTACAGAGCGAACTAAACCGGAAGTCAAAATGCGGCCTCGCCATCAACACATCAATTAATAATGATGTAATTAATGCCACGGTAAAAGTTAAGTTTGATATTACAACTTCCGAAAGCTTAAATATTGTTGTACTGTTACTCGAAGACAGTCTTATATATCCCCAATCAAACTATTATGATTCACAACCCACAAGTCCCTTTTTTAATTTAGGAGACCCAATACAAAATTATCGGCACAACAATACAATGAGAGTAGCAGTAACAGATATTTTTGGAGATGTAATTCCGGCTACAGCGCAAAAAAAGAATGAAACCTGGGAAAAGAATTATACAATTAATGCTTCGGGTTATAATATTGCCAACTGTAAAGTGGTGGCTTTTGTACAGTACACTCAGAATACTGTGACTCGCTGGGGAGTATTAAATGCACAAGTAGTAAGAGCAGGAAATAATGCAGATTTTGATTAAGGGAAAATTTACATTTTGCCTCATATTTTATCAGCGTTGCCCTTGGAAATTCGTAAAGAATTAATTGGCAATAGTGTAAAAAATATTTGTTTTTTTGCCGTTCCCTTCGGGCGGGCTATCCACTGCAATCTTTTAAAATAAAAATAATAATGAAGGCATTTGCCAAACACGGATTTCAAAAATGTTTTATGGGAAACCTTGTCATGCCAAGGTCTGTAAGCATTGCAAAATTCCATAGCAGAGCGTATAGCAACGAATCCATATTTATTGGGATCGTAATTTTTCATAGCAATATCTTCTTTTCTGGCATCGCTACTACGAATAAATTATATAGTCAAGTTATTTGTAACCGCTAAATCTTCTGCATTCAAACGGAGTTCTTCAGGCAGAGGATCCACATATTTTGTATAGTCAAACAGAAGTGTATTTTGCTTCGTCAAATGTCTTGACATTGCATCAGCGTAACATACACTAGGTATAAGACCTTTGATTATTATTCTGTCAAAGCAACCCAAAACGCCTACTATTTTGTCGGCGTACTTTGTAGTTAGTCTCTGAAAGAAATTTCACAATACTATAGTTTTCAATATTTTATAAAAATATTTAGCGTTGATTTTTTTTGGAATTCTACGATTTATTATAATAATATATATATAATAAATTGACTATCAGATATTTAAAAAATTATTAGCTTTATGGAGTAAAATTATTCAACCATTCTCCCGTTTATACGAAAGACATTCGACCTCCAATATGAATTAGGTGCCCGTCCGATTGAGGAAATAAAAATTAACCTCAAATCAAGGCACGAACTTCCCCCCGTGTTACTTTGCCTTCAAAGCATTTACTGCAACAAAAAAGTGAATGAGAAGATTTTTAAAGTGATGTGGGATAAGCTTTGCGCAGGAAAAAAGAAAACCGGTCGTCCGGGATTGAACCTTTGGCAAATACTGGTTTTAGGCATTGTACGTTTATGCCAGGATTTGGATTACGACATGCTCCATGATCAGGTAAACAATCACCGGGCATTACGTGAA
>JBGSWA010000187.1:0-8907 GCA_041752645.1 Gillisia sp.
TTGAGCCAGTTACGGCGTAAGGTAGAAATATTAAACCCTGCCATTCCAGGGGAATTCGGAATTTCCAATGAAAAAAAGAACCTGCACCTGACCCGACAAGCGGAACGAGCACTGAAAACGACATTTTTAGAAGCTAAATTATTTCAAAGTGCTTCTATAAATACCGCTCATCTGCTCTTGTGTATTTTAAGAAATGAAAATGACCCAACTACTAAACTTCTAAATAAAATGAATATAGATTATGACGGAGTTAAAGATCAATTTAAATATATGATCACAAACGAGGATGATTATATTGAAGCTCCCAGAGCTGAATCATTTTCTGATGACGATACAAGTTCTGAGGATTTATCCAAGGACAACCCCTTTAGCAGCAGCACCGGGAAACCCACCAAGAAATCCAAGACCCCGGTTTTGGATAATTTTGGAAGGGATCTTACCGCGATGGCCGAAATTGATAAACTCGACCCCGTTGTAGGAAGGGAAAAAGAGATTGAACGTGTAAGCCAGATTCTGAGCAGGCGCAAGAAAAACAATCCCCTGCTGATAGGTGAACCCGGGGTTGGAAAATCTGCGATTGCTGAAGGCCTGGCCCTGAGGATTGTACAGCGCAAGGTGTCAAGGATCCTCTTTGACAAGCGCGTAGTGACCCTGGATCTGGCTAGTCTTGTCGCTGGTACAAAATATCGTGGGCAGTTTGAAGAACGCATGAAGGCTGTTATGAACGAGTTGGAAAAAAATGACGACATCATTCTTTTTATCGATGAGATCCATACCATCGTCGGAGCCGGAGGTGCAACAGGATCCCTGGATGCCAGCAATATGTTCAAACCGGCATTGGCCAGAGGGGAAATTCAATGTATCGGTGCTACAACCCTGGATGAATACAGGCAGTACATAGAAAAAGACGGTGCCCTGGAGAGAAGATTTCAAAAGGTAATTGTAGAACCTACCTCGGTAGAAGAAACCATTGAAATTTTAAATAATATCAAGGACAAATATGAAGAACACCACAATGTAAGTTATACCCCCGAGGCGATCGATGCTTGCGTGAAACTGACCAACAGATATCTGACAGACAGGTTTCTTCCGGATAAAGCTATTGACGCTTTAGACGAGGCAGGTGCCAGGGTACATATCACCAATATTGAGGTGCCCAAGCAAATTCTGGAACTGGAACGCAAACTTGAAGAAGTGCGCGAGAGTAAAAACGTGGTGGTAAAAAAACAAAAATACGAAGAAGCTGCCAAGCTTAGGGACGATGAAAAAAACCTTGAAAAACAGTTGGCTATAGCCCAGGAAAATTGGGAAGTAGAATCCAAAAAACACAAGGTAACGGTGACTGAGGATAATGTAGCCGATGTCGTATCTATGATGACAGGAGTACCTGTAAACAGGATTGCACAGACCGAGATCAAAAAACTGGCCGAGCTTCCAGTGCGAATTAAAGGAAAAGTAATTGGTCAGGACGATGCGGTAAATAAAGTGGTAAAGGCAATTCAACGGAATCGCGCAGGATTAAAAGATCCGAACAAACCCATTGGCTCCTTCATTTTCTTAGGTCAAACAGGGGTTGGTAAAACCCAATTGGCAAAAGTGCTTGCCAGGGAATTATTTGACAATGAGGATACCCTGATTCGAATTGATATGAGTGAATATATGGAAAAATTCGCCATTTCAAGGTTGGTTGGAGCACCTCCGGGATATATTGGATATGAAGAAGGCGGACAATTAACAGAAAAAGTGCGTCGTAAACCTTACGCAGTTATATTACTTGACGAGGTTGAAAAGGCCCACCCGGATGTTTTCAATATGTTGTTGCAGGTGCTCGATGACGGCTATTTAACGGATAGTTTGGGTAGGAAAATCGACTTTAGGAATACCATAATTATAATGACCTCAAATATAGGATCCCGGAAACTGAAAGATTTCGGTCAGGGTGTTGGGTTTGGTACCGCGGCAAAACGCTCACAACTCGATGACAATACCAAAAGTGTCATTGAAAATGCCCTTAAGAAAGCATTTGCCCCGGAGTTTCTCAACAGAATAGACGATGTGGTTATTTTTAATTCCCTGGAAAGAGAGGATATTCAAAAAATAATAGAAATAGAACTCTCAAAATTATATGAAAGAATAAGCAATATTGGCTATTCCCTTTCTTTAAGCGAGAAAGCGAAGGATTTTATTGCCGATAAAGGTTTCGATAAAGAGTATGGCGCAAGGCCTTTGAACAGGGCAATTCAAAAATACATCGAGGATGCCCTTGCCGAAGAAATCATCACCTCAAATTTAACGGAAGGCGATAAAATATTTATGGACCTGGATGAGGCCAAAGCCGAACTCACCGTAAAAATTGAAAAGACCGCCAAGGAAACCGAATCCTGATTCAGCTGATTTTAAATTCAATACCTGCTTTAAGGCTAAATTAATTAGCAGAAAAGCAGGTATTTTTTTGCGTTTTACGTTCCTTTTCAGGTACGTAAAAAGGCTTAAAACAACCTATTACTTTACAGTGCTGATTCATATCCAACCTATTGCCCAATGCGCATATTTAGGAGGAATTATAAAGGATTCCCAATATAAAACCTACATTTATAAAGCGGTATTACTCTCTATATTTTTATGATAAGACCCAAAATAAAATTAGATTTTTGCAAGATTAGCTTTGAAGAAAATATACTTATTGCAGAAATTGATGAAGGAATTTTACTCGATGTAGGAAACAACAGGAAACTCCTGGAAATTGGAAGGAAAACCTTTAAGAGTGGTTCCTATGGGTATATTTCCAACCGGGTAAATTCTTATGCTGTCAACCCCATGGTTTATCTTGAAGCTGCAAGTACCCCTGCCCTAAAGGCAATTGCCGTGGTTACCACAAACCCAGTTCGCAGGCAAAATGCAATCCTGGAGCGCCAGTTCTATAGGGGCAGCAACTCCTTTGAAATATTCAATACCCTGGAAGAGGCAATCAATTGGATAAAATATAATATCTAGATCAATCAAACAGCAAATCCTGATCTATTGTATATTTTTCGAGGAACTCCTTTGCGCGCCTAATATGATCTGACATCACCTGATCTTCCCTCAAAATTGGCACTTCAGCTCTAAAAGCATCCAGAAGTTCTGTTAAAAAAGGGGAGGTTTTTGCGGGTTCCCTAAAATGCAAGGCCTGGGAAGCATTGAAGAGTTCAATGGCCAGAATGGTGGAAATATTCTCGATCACCTTTAAAAGTTTGGTGGCTCCATTGGCGCCCATGCTCACATGATCTTCCTGTCCATTGGAAGATACAATAGAATCTATACTCGCGGGAGTGGCATATTGCTTATTTTGGCTTACAATGCTTGCAGCGGTATATTGAGGGATCATAAATCCGCTGTTAAGGCCGGGGTTTTCCACCAGAAAAGTTGGCAGACCTCTCTGCCCGGAAACCAATTGATAAATTCTGCGTTCAGAGATATTGCCCATTTCAGCCATGGCGATTGCCAAATAATCCAAGGCCAATGCCAGAGGCTGTCCATGAAAATTCCCTCCGGAGATAATCTTATCTGCCTCAATAAAAATATTTGGATTATCGGTCACCGAATTGATTTCGGTTTTAAAGGTTTTTCTCACAAAAGACAAGGTATCCCGCGTAGCTCCATGTACCTGTGGAATACATCTGAACGAATAAGGATCCTGCACATTTTCTTTTTCATTTTCAGCTATTTCACTGCCCTTTAGAAATTCCCGCAAACGCTCTGCCGTTTTTATCTGCCCCCTGTGTGGCCGCAGCTGATGTACCAGCTCATCAAAGGGAGACATATTGCAATTAAAGGCATCTATGGAAACCGCCCCAATTACATCGGCCATATAGCAAAGCTTGTAAGATTCCAGGAGCGCATAAACCCCATGAGCACTCATAAATTGTGTGCCGTTCAAAAGTGCAAGGCCTTCCTTGGACTGCAGTTCGATAGGCTCCCAATCAAATTTTTTCAAAACCGATGCAGCAGAAATCCTTTCCCCATTGTGATACACCTCCCCCTTTCCCAATAAAGGTAAAGACATATGTGCAAGGGGTGCCAGATCTCCTGATGCTCCCAGGGAACCTTGTTCAAAGATTACCGGCAAAACATCCTCGTTGTAAAAATCAATCAGGCGTCTCACCGTTTGCATGCTAACTCCTGAATTTCCATAACTTAGCGACTGTATCTTCAACAATAACATCAACCTGATTATGGGTTTGGAAACCAAGCCTCCCGTGCCACAAGCATGGGACATCACTAAATTTTGTTGCAGCTGGGTCAGATTTTCAGAGGCAATCTTAACATTGCATAAAGAACCAAAACCCGTATTGATCCCATAAATAGGAAGATCGTTTTGTTTAATCTTTTCATTCAGGTAATGCCTTGATTTTTCAATATTTACCCTGGCCTCATCACTTAAATCCAGTTTTTTCCTGGTATTAATAATATCGTACACTACGTGCAGGTCTAAAACTGCTGAACTGATATAATGAAATGAATCCATAGGTAAAATGGGATGTGGATTGGGTTCAATAATTTTATTTATACCGTTAAATTGCATAAAATATAAGAATTACTTGGAGGTAAAGTCATTTCTAAAAAACATAATTTGCTGCCCGGGAAACATTTCTATAAAGTGCAGCCGGTTATAAACCGATTGCTAAAATAAACGAATATTTTTCAATTTTATTCACTTTTCCTGTGCTTTTTTAAACAAATCTAAAAATGCAGCCCCAATATTTTTTGCGATATCCCCGGAAATCATTCCCTGGGCACTCAGTTTTTCAGCAGCAATATCTCCTGCCCTCCCGTGCAGATAAACTCCAAAAACCGCGGCCTTTAGAGGGGGATACCCCTGGGAGATCAGGCCGGTTATTACCCCTGAAAGCACATCACCGCTTCCCGCTGTAGCCATTCCCGGATTTCCGGTGTTGTTCACAAAAAGTTTATCCCCCGATACCGTGATGGTATGGGCTCCTTTAATTACAACAATCACTTTATGTTTTTTTGAAAAAATCCGGGTTTTTTCAAGTTTTTGAAAATCGTCTTTCCATTTCCCCAAAAGGCGTTCTAATTCCCTGGGATGAGGGGTTAAAACCGAGTTCTGTGGCACCAGCCTCAAGAATTCTTTTTCTTTGGAAAGAATATTCAGGCCATCGGCATCTATAACCATTGGAGCTTCTGTTTTTTGTAATACTTCCTTAAAAGCAATTGTGGTAATTCTTGAGGTGCCGGCACCCATTCCAAAGCAAATTACATCCGGCTCGATTTCAAATTCAATTTTGGAGA
Organism: Gillisia sp.; assembly: GCA_041752645.1. GTDB lineage: Bacteria > Bacteroidota > Bacteroidia > Flavobacteriales > Flavobacteriaceae > Gillisia. The sequence goes on from JBGSWA010000187.1 coordinate 5,293, forward strand.
GTTCTTTTTCAGCTTTATCGGTAAGGACCATTGCCTCGGGAAGAATTGTCTGCAAAATTTGAATTCCACATTTTGGAGCAAACACAGTTACCAGTCCCGCACCGGATCGCAAAGCAGCGGTTGCGGTAAGGGAAACACTTCCAATCTTCCCGTAACTCCCGCCAATTATTAAACTGTGCCCGTAATTTCCTTTATGCGAAAAGCGCTTCCTGGGAATATAGAGGGTAAGAGCCTCCTTATGGTCCAGCAGCACTGCCTTTACGGGTGTTTTATCCAAATATTCCCTGTCCAGACCTAGCTCCAGCACCTTATAATCCCCCACATAATGGGCGGTCTGGGGAAGGAAAAAAACCAATTTTGGAGCCTGAAAAGTCAGGGTGAGCTTTGCATTGATAACGGCATCCTTTTTAGAAGGGGTTTTATCTGCGAACAAACCCGAGGGCATATCTATTGAAACAATAAATGCCCCCGATTTATTGATATAGCTTACCAATTGGGCAACCCAATCCTCCAGTTCCCTGTTAAGCCCTATTCCAAAAATAGCATCCACTATAAAATCCGCTTCTGATAATTCAGGAAAATCCTCCCCGCCATCTATCAAGCAGAGAGCCGTGGGGGAACTTCCTTTTAGCTTGTTATAATTGGCAAGGAAATCCGCTGATCGCGCATTGCTGTAATTTACAACATAGAGGCTCACATTATAATGTTGTTCCAATAACAAACGCCCAAGGACCAACCCGTCACCCCCATTGTTTCCTATGCCACAAAATATCTTGATGGGCCCTTTGGCTCCCGCAAGTCTGGAATGGATTTCATGAAAGACCAAAGTAGCAGCGCGTTCCATCAACATTTCAGAGGTGATTCCCTGTTTTTCAATAGTTATCTTATCTGCTTGGGCCAGGTGTTGAACTTCAAAAATCTTCATATTTACTTTTGCTAAATAATTTTTCTTCTCCCAGGAAGATTTTGTTTATTTTTAGTCAGCCTTATCCATAAAAATACTTTTGAACAGGTTTCTTTTAAAAATATACATTATTTGGTTTCTCTCCTTTGAATAAGCCTTACAAATATAAAACTTCTCCTGAGGCTTATCACAATAATAAATTCTTAATAAAAACTGCATTAACCACCCTAATTCAGTTTGAATTAAATAAATTTGTCTAACCCGAAATCTGTGGAAAAATCTCCCTCAAGGGAAAGGGTTAAACCATACATCATAAGTATGGAGGCCCCAGGTCTTTGATGAAATAAAATTATAAATTCATACTAAAATGAGCACAGGCGAAGCTCGGGTACAAACTCTAAGATAGCTATATGCGAGGTAATATGACACAAAGCCCGATAGATATATGCGAAGTACATATGAACCAGTAAAAAAACATTAAAAAAACACAAATGAAAAAAATTGCCCTTAACGAGCTTCATATTGCCTTAAATGCCAAAATGGTCCCTTTTGCCGGTTTTAATATGCCGGTATCTTACCAAGGAATAAACATAGAACACCAAAGCGTTCGCGATGCCGTGGGAGTCTTTGATGTTTCCCATATGGGAGAATTCCTGATCACGGGTGATAAGGCCCTGGATCTGATTCAAAAAGTGAGTTCCAACGATGCCTCCAAATTAGTGGATGGAAAAGCACAATATTCCTGTTTGCCCAATAAAGATGGTGGGATTGTAGACGATCTGATCGTTTACAGGATAAATGCCGAAAAATATTTGTTGGTGGTAAATGCCTCAAATGTGGAAAAAGACTGGAATTGGATCTCCCAGCACAATACGATGGATGCAACTATGAAGGACCTTTCTCCGGAGTATTCCCTTCTGGCCATTCAAGGTCCAAAAGCTGCCGAGGCTATGCAATCCCTCACCGAGGTGAATTTAAAAGACATGAAGTTTTACACCTTTGAGGTGGCTGAATTTGCAGGGGTGAAAAACGTGATTATTTCAGCTACAGGGTATACCGGAAGCGGAGGTTTTGAAATATATTTTAAAAATGAAGATGCCAAAAATATCTGGAATAAGGTGATGGAAGCCGGTGCCGATTTTGGAATAAAACCAATAGGATTGGCCGCCAGGGACACACTTCGTTTGGAAATGGGCTACTGCCTTTATGGAAATGATATTGACGACAGCACCTCTCCAATAGAAGCCGGTTTAGGCTGGGTTACAAAATTCAGCAAGGACTTTATTAATTCAGAGGCCCTGAAAAAAGAAAAAGAAGAAGGCCCGAAACGTAAATTGATCGCCTTTGAATTGGATGAGCGCGGAGTCCCAAGACATGGCTACCAGATCGCTGATAAAAATGGCAAGATTATTGGCGTAGTCACCTCGGGCACCCACTCACCATCTTTAGATAAAGGAATAGGAATGGGGTACATCCCGGCGGAAATGGCCAAAACAGGTGAAAAAATATTCATCCAGATTCGAAATAAAGCCGTTGCAGCCACCTTGGTGAAATTGCCCTTTTATAAAGGATAATTCTATTGAAAAAAATATTGATTATAGGAGCAAGCGGCTTTATAGGCAATGCCTTATATAAAGATCTTTGCTCCTATTTTGATACCTACGGCACTTATTTCACCAGTGGGGAGATCTTCGGTAAAAACCAAAAATTCTACCAGTTCGAGCTCCAAACCCAGAACATCGAACTTTTACTTCAAAATTTAAAACCATCCATCATAATCTCTGCCATGCGCGGAAATTTCAATGCGCAGGTAAGCACTCATTTGGCTATTATTGATTATATAAATAAAAATGAATCCAAACTCATTTTTATTTCCTCTGCCAACGTATTCGATGCCTTTACCAATTATCCTTCGTATGAATATGATAAGACCCTCTCCCAAAGTGTCTATGGTAGGTTTAAAATAAAAATTGAAAATGCCTTGCTCCGGCTCCCAAATCACAAGTACACTATTTTGCGATTGCCTATGGTTTTTGGGGCAAATACACCCCGGATCCTGGAAATAAAAAATAAAATTGAATTTGGAGAACCCCTTGAAGTTTTTCCAAACGTGGTAGTCAATGCAGCTGAAATCTCAAAACTTACCCAGCAGATCCACTATATTATTAACCAGGAAAAACAAGGCGTTTTTCATTTGGGAAGCAATGATTTGACTCACCACGCTGATCTGATCACCGATATTGCCAAGGTCCTCGGCTTTAAGAATCCGCTGTTAAAACAGGTATATGATACCAATACCGACCGATTTCTTGCGGTAGTCCCAAAAGATAACATTCTCCCTAAAAATCTACAGGTTTCAATTCAGCAGATAATAAATTCCTCACAGAGCATATAATTGTTAATTTTGTCCTAAAAATAAGAGGAAGACGCCAGTTCAGCAAGGATATGCTTAACTTTAAAGGGTGGTTTTTATTACTGAAAACCGACTAAAACACACCAAAAATGAAAAAATTATCTGAAGATGAAATCAACGACCACTTGGAATCTATGGAAGGATGGACGTATTCGGACAATGCCATACACACCTCTTTCGAGTTTGAAAATTTCAAGGAAGCTTTTACTCTTATGACCCGAATTGCATTTGAAGCTGAGGCGCAGCAGCATCACCCGGAGTGGTCCAACAGTTACAATGAGTTGGAGATTTCATTATC
>JBGSWA010000188.1:0-8296 GCA_041752645.1 Gillisia sp.
ATAATATAATCCTTTTGTCATTTGTCGAGAATCCCCTTTTCAAGGTTCGGGTTAGATGATAGAAAACCTTGAACAATGGGTTTTTTAGTTCCAAAAACTTTTCAAAATTTTGATCTATAGAAAAGTTTCCATCAAAATTCCAAAAATTTATTAATTGGGAGAGTAAAAAAGATAGACCGGCGGGGATAGGGAATAAGTATAAACGCGAAAGAAGGGGAGATTTATATAGTTCTTAAGGGACCAAATCACCAAGGGGACATCTATTTACAGGTTTTAGGATTTGATCGCTCAGAAATAAAAAATATCCCGAAACAAAAATTGTCCGGGATCTTTCAAACTCAAACCTACAATTATTCTTACTCTTCCTCTTGATTTCTTTGATCTTCATTCCCCCGTTGCTCTTTACGCCTTATATCCTCCTGTTCGTGCTGGGAATCCTGACCCTCATTTTTCGTTGACTTTCTCTTCGGTTATCCTGATTCCGTTGATCTTCTCGATGACCCTCGTTTCGTTGACCTTCTGTCCTTTGATGCTGATCGCGCTGGTTTTCGTTTCTTTGATCTTTGTTTCGTTGATCCTTATTTTGATCTTGCTGAGTGATCATAATTTATATTTAAAATGGTTAATAATAACCAAATTTCGATAAAAAGTGTAGTATAAATCTAACTTTTCTTAATTTGGGTTATTTTAAGTTCCTGATTTAAAATATTTTGACGATTTAAACAAACAAAAATCCCTAGCCGTTGTTGAAGGAATTAAGAAATAGCTTGAAAAATCCAGTATAAATTTACCCCGTCCATCTATTTTTCAGGGAAAAATTCTCCAATAATTTGATTCTCAAAGACATATTGGGATTTAAAACCTAGGAAGATTTGTTTTCTTTTAAAATTTGTGATTCCAAAAATTTTCTATCTGCAATTTAAAATCTGTCAGGCTTGTATCTTAAGGGTTAAGTTAGAAAACAGAATGGAGAAGAATTTTAAACACCTGATTGAGATCCGATATGCTGACTCTTGAAGAATCTACCATTTATAAAGTCCCCCGAAAAAAGGTACCTAACTTTTGATCATTTGAAATTATTAAGGGAACCCTCCGTTATACTAACTAAAAAGCGTACCCCTGAATTCTCTCATGAACTGCTCATCATTAAATTCTTCTTTTGTTCTGCTTTTGGAGAGATTTGCGATTGAGAAAATGAATGACATCCAGTATTCCCGAAACCATTAGAAAAAAATTAGTGGGAATCATTTCTGAATTTTTCTTTCTTGAAATTTTAGAAAATTATAATTTAAGGTCTGTTCTTTAAAAATTTATAATGAGCCTGGTGGTAAATTAAGAAGAAAATACATATGTTCCTGATTTGATAAAAATCTTTCAAAGGAATTCAATAAATTTTCTGATGAGAAACAAAAAAGCAAAAGCAACCTCCTTTTTAAGTATCCTCCCCATAAACCAACTTGTCTTCCACGATCCGGGCTGGGCCGGTGTATGGATGTTCGGTACCTTTATTGAGGCCCATAATATGGATAACCCTCCACCCTTCGTTTTTTAGATAATCAGAAACCATTGAGCGGTGGCATCTCCACCAAACTGCTTCGGAACACATATAGGCCACCCGTCTTTTCGAGGCGAGAACTTCAAGTTCTACGATTGCCTTTTTAAATTCCCCCGTTGCCATATAATCTGCATATCCGCGGAAAGCTGCTACACGCCAAACGGTATTTTTGGAGTCCTTTAGCGCTTTTCTTCGGCCGCTCAGTTCCCTTAGGTGAACATATTCGATCCCGTTTTTGGGTAAAGAAATGGCTAAAGGTTCCTTATTAAAATGGGGATAACGCCGTGATCCAGGAAAACTTCGAATATCGGCCACCATTTCGATTTCAAAGGATTTCAAGATTGTCGTAAAATCTTCGAAAGTGTGGGTTGAATGGCCAATGGTCCAAATTTCATTCTTCATTTTAAATTGGATTTTATAAGGATTTAAAATGGGCTTATTCGAGATTACACTCACAGAGCCCCCAGGATCTAAATTCCCCATGTCCAGATAATCAGGCATCCCCAAAGGTTCCTCCATCCTAACCGCAATTGGCAATCTGTCTAGAAAATTAAGTTTACTGCCTATTATGCACTAAAATAAGCTTTTTAAACTTGAGATTAGGATTAGGGCATAAATTAAGATTTATTGGATCAGTTGGGTTTAAAGCCATCTAAATGGGTATTCTTTTTAACTTCTAATTTGTACTTGTCAATAAAGCCTAAAACTTTTAATAGCCCCATTTTCCTACAAGGTATTTCGTATGGGGGATTTGAATATGATATGCCCAAGCACCTTTGCCTGGTTCATATTTCAATTCAAGTTTTTCGTATTTTACTGGTATTTCATTTATCTGTCGTCTTTTAGTTTTTCGTAACGCTCAAGTATACGCGACGGAACAATTCACTTTCCGTTTATTGCAATGTTTGGAGCAAAAAAAGGCTCAATTTTAGCGGTTCAGCCCGCCTTACCCTTAAACAGCGTTGGGGTATCGTTCTTTTTTATCTATTTTATAATTTTCCAGTGTAAGAACCACTTTTCCCCTGCAAAGACCAAGATAATCCCGATTGCTGAAACAATAACAACAAAAATATCAGAACTGGCTTTCACCCATAAAAAAGCAGTTAAAACAACTAAATCAAGGAGTAGGGCAGTTATCAGTATTACCCCATTAGCGTTTACATCTTTTCTTAAATTTTTAAAAACACCCCAATGAACAATCATGTCCATCACCAGGTAAAAAATAGCTCCTATGGATGCAATCCGTGATAAGTCAAAGAAAATGGTAAAAGCAATTGCAATAACTGTAATATAAATTAACATGTGTTTTTGAATGCCTCCTGACATTCCGAAATGGCTGTGAGGTATGAGCTTCATTTCAGTTAGCATTGCAGTCATACGAGATACAGCAAAAATACTAGCAATTACTCCTGAAATAGTAGCTACAATTGCTATTCCTACTGTAAAATAAAGCCCATAACGTCCAAATGCGGGTTTTGCCGCCTCTGCTAAGGAATAATCTTTAGCATTGACTATTTCCGGAATTGAAAGACTACCATTTACAGCAATAGCGACTAGAAAATATACTATTGTACAAATGAGTAATGATATTATGATTGACCTGCCGACATTTTTGTGTGGTTTGGTTATTTCTCCACCACTATTTGTAATGGTTGTAAATCCTTTATAAGCTAATATTGAAAGCGCAATGGCCCCTATATAACTTGCAGCTGAATAGTTAGTTGTATCCGATGTGACAGGTAATAGATCACCCAATGCGAAATTGGCAGCCCATAGCCCTCCAATGGCAAACACAATAATACCCACGATTTTTATAACAGCCATAAATTGTGAAGTTCTCCCGATAATCTTATTACCTGATACGTTTATGATGTATGCAAGTATTAATAAGGATACACCTAAAATTGGTACCCACAGGGAATTCTCCTCCACATTAAAAAGCTGAAGGGAATAAGACCCAAAAGTTCTCGCCACCAAACTTTCATTTATAACCATAGAAAGTGCCATTAATACTGAAGCTGCCGCGGTTAAAGTTGTTTTACCGTAGGCTTTCATTAAAATCATGGCTATTCCTCCTGCTGATGGGTAAGCATTGGACACCTTAATGTAGGAATATGCACTGAAACCTGAAATTATGGCCCCAACAATAAAAATATATGGAAACCACGTACCTGATAGTTCAGCCACCTGCCCTAACAAGGCAAAAATTCCTGCTCCAATCATCACTCCAGTACCAAGTGCTACAGCACCTTTAAGGGTTAAACTATTTTCCTTGTAATTGTCCATTTATTTCTTCTATCTAATTATTGATTTTTATCAGCTTAGTCATTTCTTGCACTTTGTCGAGAGATTTGTTAGAAAATGGAACACATTATCAGACCAAATAAAATACTTCTTCATTTGCTGCGTATAAAATTCCTTATCTAATTTTTTATTATAAAGGATTTTTCGTGAAAAGTATTTGCCGAACCAGAAAAGTTCCAATCCAGTGGCATCCAGAGCTTCTTTTACCTATTCCAGTTGACCACGGGCAGATCCAGATTTTCTTCAAAAGATCCCTCTGAAATGATTGTATCGATTATTCAATATCCATCTAATCATAGGATTGTGCATCTAAGGACCTCTGGTTGCAAGCTCCGACGACTTATCTTTCCGTAATATTGAACCCAACCACGAATTTTCGGGTTTAGCCCATTTGCTAAATCCTGTATTCCTCGTTGTGTGTTGTTGTGGAAAGCAAGTTTAGGATCCAAAGTTTATGCGCACTTATTGTGCACAAACAGCAAAACCATTAAAAGTCCCTTGGATGCTTTTTTTGAATCAAGTACATTTGAGAAAAACAAAACCACATAGCATCCATAAGTGATATAAACAACACATCATTTATAATTATCCTAAGATATAAAACCAAAACCATGAAACTAAAATTAATATTACTTTTATTAACCTTTAATACTATAATTGTTCACGCATCTCAGGTTGATACAGTTATGGTTGTAAGTAGATCCATGAATAAATCTATTCCAAATATTGTAATAATACCGGATAATTATTCCACTCAAAAAGAGAGCTACCCAGTATTGTATTTACTTCATGGTGCTGGTGGAGATTATACAGATTGGATATCAAAAGTTCCCAGAATAAAAGAGTATGCGGATAAATATAATATTATAATTGTTTGCCCTGACGGCGGTGTTACCAGTTGGTATTTTGATAGCCCCATCGATGAAAAAATGAAGTATGAAACCTATTTTTCAAAAGAATTGATTCATACAATAGACAAAAAATATAATACATTAGCAAAAAAGTCTGCTAGGGCTATTACAGGGTTAAGTATGGGCGGGCACGGTGCTTTTTATCTTGCTTTTAAGCATCAAGATATTTGGGGAGCAGCCGGTAGTATGAGCGGAGGTGTAGATATCCGTCCTTTCCCAAATAACTGGGACCTAAATAAACGATTAGGAAATTATTCTGACCATCAGGAATACTGGGAAAAAAACACGGTAATTAATATGGTTTACAAGCTAAAAGGAGACAGTTTGAAGCTCATATTTGACTGTGGAATTAGTGATTTCTTTTACGATGCTAACAAGAGATTACATGAAAAATTGGTTAAAAGAAATATACCCCATGCCTATATTGAACGTCCCGGGAATCACAATTGGGATTACTGGTCAAATTCGATAAAATATCAACTTCTATTTTTTAACGATTATTTTAAATTAGAAAAAACACCTGATAAAAAAGAACAGTGATAAAAAACAAGTAAAAATCATTTTTTGTTTTTTCCAAAACACTTGGATAATTTTCATTTTAACCCTGATATACCTGCGGAAAATCATTTCTGGAAAATCCGCACTATTTTAATACGGAACATTGAAAATGTTATGGAGGAACTAAGAATATTGCTATAAATTATGATTACAAAGCTCATTTTATTTTCAGGAATTTCAGGGGTCACTGTTATTATTGGTGGGATTTTAGCAAATTATTTTAACCACCATATTAAAGAAAGTCCTGTAAAATATGAAATAACTCATACCCTGATGTCCTTTGGTTCAGGGGTTATTTTATCTGCAGTGGCTTTGGTCCTAATTCCTAAAGGATTGGAAGAGTTAGAATTGTTGCCAATGGCTTCTTCTTTTTTATTTGGTGCAATTCTATTTATGCTAATTGACCAGTTTTTGTCTAAAAGAGGTGGAAGGACGGCTACCCTTTTGGCAATGATGCTGGATTTTGTTCCTGAATCTATTGCGTTGGGAGCAGTTTTTGCCGTTGATTTAGAATTGGCTACATTTTTGGCTGTATTAATTGGGCTTCAAAATTTACCTGAAGCCTTTAATTCTTATAGAGAGTTAATATTGAGTGGTTTTACAACCAAGAAAACGCTACTCATATTTTTCTTGTTAAGTTTTTTCGGGATTATCGGAGCTCTGGCCGGTCATTTTCTTTTAAGCAACCATCAAGAATTAACTGCACATTTAATGACATTTGCCAGTGGTGGAATTTTATATTTACTGATTCAAGATATTATTCCTGAAGGTAAATTAAAGAAAAACTATTTGACATCCTTAGGAGCAACTCTTGGATTTTTGGTAGGAATTGTAGGTGACAAATTAGTGTAAAAATAATAACGCCTTTGTTTTAATTTCAAAGAGTGTAGCCCACGTCAATTTTCCTATAGCTTGACAGAAATGAAGTCCCGTCCTGGGCACTTTTAATTCTGTTAATAAACTGATTATCAATATATTATACCTTTCACAGGTGATTATTTCCCCACATCTTCCCCGCAACCTTATATTTTACTAATAATGCAGTAGTTTAGGCTTAATCAAAGTTAGTCCAATTTTTGTTGATTGCAGTATTCCAGTATTTTCAGGTGTCCAAAACTACCGGAAAAATTCTCGCTTTAATTCAATCAAATTAACAAATTACTATTCCTAGGTGTTTTATAATCATCCTGATAAATCGTGCTTTTAACAATATGTTTTGTTGGTTGCACATAATTTAACAAATCTTCAAAACTACATTCTATCCAATCTTCTGTCCTTAGTATTTAAAGTTTTCGCTTTGTAATATTTCTCATATATAAGAATCTTTACCGGGATTTTAAATTTTGTTATTGACACAAAAAAATTACAATCGTTTCATCTTCCCCTTCAATTGAAATTGATAAGCAAAAGGCCTTTTGTCACTTATTGCTTTTTGGCATATTTCCGGCCAATTTTTTGCAAGTGCCTCCATCATACCCCAAATACTTAAACCTTTTATTTTGCTGGTGCCTTTCAAAATAAAAAGTCCTACACCGTGTTTTTGGAATAGGTCAATTTCATCTTTTCTGCGGGTTATATTAATGTCCTGGGTTATAACGCAACTTCCTTCCTGCCCAACAAGTGGAATCCAATCTAAATCCTTAATTCCGTAATTAAATTTTTCAGGTAAATACTGAACATTGATATCCTGCCCGATTTTTAAGCCTTCAGGGAATTGAATTATATGAAATCCGTGCGCTAAATGTTTCGGCATATTTTCATCGAAGTAAATAATCATGCCGCTTGGCAGTATTCTAAAGCGTGATTTACTTCCTCTTCCGACAAATCGTAAACATAAGCGATATAATTGATAGGGTCGCCGGCCTTATGATGATTAAAGATAATTTGGGGATAAATGTTTTTTCCGTTAATTACCGGATGTCCAAATTTACGCTCAGGATCTATAAGTATAGATTTTTCTTTACCCATTGGCCAAAATCGGGATGCTAACTCATTATCACTAAACTCCAGTTTTCTGAAGAATAACTTAATGAAATCAAGATTAAATTGTTTTGTGCCGTCCAGAGTTATTGTTCCTTCTTTTGTTTTAAGGTAAACTGTATTTCCATCGGTTTTAATGCCATCAATTACCTTCTTTAATGCAAACGGAAATGCAGTGTTGAATATTTGAGAAAGTTCCTTGTGGGCTTCCAATACCTTCCTAGGTTTTACACCAGCCTCAGAAAACTGCATCATTACATAAAACTCAACTACTGTATGAAAACTGACGGCTCTTTGCCCATTACTTTTCCAGGAATATTTGGTTTCAAATTCTTTTCCAAGTTTTCCATCCCAATATTTATTCATCCAGGTATACACCTTTCTGTAAGGCACACGAAGGATTTCTGCTATCTCAGAAGCAGTATAAATTCCTAATCCTAATTTTGGTTTATTTTCGAAGTCCATCCTTATTTTAATTCCCTTCAAATGTACGATTTAGGTTTTTATTGTTATGTTAAGCATTCTAAAAATAAATAAGTATTTAACAGTCAATACATTACGCTGCCAATACCTCATTCAGTTCTTCAATTATTTCATTCATCTTTTCCCCAAAGAGTTGGTACATTTTACCTCTACCTCCTTTAGCATCAAATGGCGTAAAATCCAGGTCTTCAATTTCAATATGATAACTGCTAAGTACTTGGTCTTTTAACATACGAAACCAATCTAATTGCTCGGGTGTAAAGCGGTTGTGCTGGCCGGTGTGTTGTTTAAAAATCCACTTGTTAAAATTGGCTTCAATAGTGCTGTCAAACGCTTTTAGTTCCTGGTCTATGCCACACACCCTGCAAATTAATGATACCAAAGCCGTAAGCTCATCTTTTGGTTGTTCGCTCTTTATCTCTTCCAATGATTTATATGCTTCCCAAACATATTCCGGGGCCAGTAATGGCTTCTCCAAGTTAAGTTTATCAAACACCTCCTTTAT
>JBGSWA010000189.1:0-16438 GCA_041752645.1 Gillisia sp.
CAACATATAAAATATTATTTTCCGGAATTTGAAAGCCCAACTGTAATTACAATTACCTCCGAGGTCGATTACAAAAACAAGGTGCTGCTGTCCCAGGATTATTTGTTTATAGCCCTTGATACTTATTTAGGAAAAGACCATTCTTTTTATATAGGAATTCAGGAATTTCTAAAGAAGAATTTTGAAAAGAATCAGATAATCCCGGATGTGGCTGCGCAATATGCACAGCAATATGTTTCCCGGCCCGAGTCTAATTCTTTTTTGGATCATCTTATTTATTATGGAAAAATCCTGTATTTAAAAGATGTTTGGTTGCCAGGGACTCCAGAGTATGGAAGGATCGGGTATTCACCACAGGAGCTCGCCTGGGTGAAAACCAATGAACAACAGATATGGCGGTATTTTGTGGAACGTGAACTTGTTTTTAATTCCGATTCACAATTGCACTCCCGTTTTTTATATCCTGCTCCCTTTTCAAAGTTTAACCTGGAACTGGATAGCGAATCTCCCGCTATGGTAGGACAATATATAGGCTGGCAGATCATTCATCAATATATGGATAAAAATAAGGGGAGCCTTCAGGAAATGCTCAATGCAGATTCCGAAACAATTTTTAACAAAGCAAATTATAAACCAAAGAAATAATGACAGAATTTAAAAAATCTGAGATAAAAATAGAAGTTACATTAGATGAAAATCGCGTGCCGGAAGAGCTTCTCTGGAGCGCTGATGACGGTAATATTTACAAGGAGGAAGCCAAAGCAATGCTGCTTTCTGTTTGGGACGCCAAGAAAAAGGAAACCCTGCGAATAGATCTGTGGACCAAGGATATGCCGGTTGATGAGATGAAGAAATTTTTTCATCAAACCCTGGTAGCTATGAGCGACTCTTTTAACCGCGCTACCCAGGACGAAAAAATGACCGATACTATGAAGGATTTTTGCGATTATTTCGCTGAGAAAATGGAGTTGAAAAAATAACTAATCTGCAACAGTGAAAAGTATATATAACTATTTACGTTTCACATATTCTAATCCAGGTCCATCGCAATAATTCCAGGTATTTAATAGTCGATGCTCTGAGGAGAAAAATAAATACTCGATTGTTTTGTTAGAGGAACAATTTCCAATTATGTTGTTTTCAAGGTCATAGACTAGGTCAATGTACTTAATTGCAGGTCCCTCGTCAGATTCTTCGACATCTTTAAGTTCGTAGGTTCCTGTGGCTATTGTTGTACTATCTCCACGCACTCTTGTTTTTTTGAATGTTTCATCTTCATCTATGATATATGTTTCCTGCCATTCCATATCTGAGCCAGTAGATTCTGAACCTTGAAAACTACCTGACATTTTAACAAGCTCCCACTCTCCTGTGTACTCCAGGGTAGTTAGTTTGACATCAGTTTCCTTGGTACAAGAATAAATAGTCGTTAATAATGCAAGAATTAATATTGTTTTTTTCATTTGAATTAGTTTTTAAGAGTTAAGCGAATGGTTTTATTTTTGGTCTGGACAGGTAAGCTGGAGCAGGGATGATGGCTTTTTAGTTATAATTTTTATTTAAGTTTAAGCAATTGTAATTCATTGCGCTGAAGTCGTTTAAAAGTCCCAACTACGATTTCCTGATGCTGTAGTTTTGTGTCTAGTTCCTCACAAAGACTATTACAATCAATTTCAATTTGATTCAAGAGTTCATAGCCAGAGGTTTTAGTAATGAAGCTTTGTCCGTTAATTTTTAAGTCTATATCAAAAGGAGTTTCTATATCCACTTTTTGAGTGGATTTTATTTCTTGTAGGGTATATTTTAATGAACTACCATCGGCAGGTGGATTGTCAACTTGTTCCACCGAAACTTTAATATCATAAATATATCCTGGTTGAAAATCAAATCCTTCTATGGTGTTATAAAATTTAATCCAATTTTCTGAACCAATGGTATTACTTATCTGGACCATTTGAATTAAAAATAGACCTTCTCCTATTCCTGTATTTTGATAATGGTTAATCCGCATATCAAAGGTTTGAGGTAGGACCGTATCATCTTTTGAACAGGAGAATAAAATTCCAATTATCATTAAAATTCCAATTTGCTTATTCATAAGTTCCTATTTAAATAAAGGATGTTTAATAGTTTAAAAGAATGCGTCAAATTGTTGGACAATTACTTGTTATAAGATTTGTGCCACTTAGGGGATTCTCCGGTTATATTAAATCTTTAATTGATTGTTAGCCTGTTTCTTACTCTGTTAAGCCAAATAATGAATTTAATGAGATGTTGCTGGCTACAGTTTTATTCAATTAAGAAATCATATATTATAAAATCTATAGCATTTGCTTTAAACTATATTTCATAAGCTCCAGGCTATTAAGTGATAAACAGATAATTCACAGTTTTGAATAGTGCATCATTTGTAAAAATACATCCCTCGTACTTTTTCATAAATATTAAATTAAATTTTACATCCTAATTGTATCCCACTATTTATATGACCTAAAATAATGAATAAGTTGCGTGCATTCCTGAAAATAAAACAAATAAAATATTTTTTCATCAACCTTTATTAGCTGTTTGGTGCATTCTATAAAAAAGATAAAGGCATAAAAAAACCTGACTATTTTAAAACAGTCAGGTTTTTGATAATTTAAAAAGTCTTTTATCCGTTCATAGAGATCAAAAATTCTTCATTGGTTTTGGTTTTCTTGAACCTGTCATTGATGAATTCCATAGCTTCCACAGGGTTCATATCGGCAAGGTATTTTCTCATAACCCACATGCGATGCAAGGTATTCTCGTCCAGCAGCAAGTCGTCACGACGGGTACTTGAAGAGGTAAGATCAATGGCCGGGAAAATTCTTCGGTTCGCAATTTTTCTGTCCAACTGCAGTTCCATATTTCCGGTTCCTTTGAATTCTTCAAAGATCACTTCATCCATTTTTGAACCTGTATCGGTCAGTGCGGTTGCAATAATAGAAAGCGATCCGCCATTTTCAATATTCCTGGCAGCTCCAAAGAAACGTTTTGGTTTGTGCAATGCATTGGCATCCACCCCACCGCTCAATACTTTTCCGCTGGCCGGCTGAACCGTATTGTATGCTCTTGCCAATCGCGTGATGGAATCCAACAGGATCACAACATCGTGGCCACATTCAACCATTCTTTTTGCTTTTTCCAATACGATATTGGCCACTTTTACATGTTCATGAGCTTCCCTGTCAAAGGTAGAGGCAACAACTTCGCCTTTTACATTTCGTTGCATATCGGTCACCTCTTCAGGGCGTTCATCTATCAATAGAATGATCTGATACACCTCAGGATGGTTTGCGGCAATTGCATTTGCAATATCCTTAAGCAACATGGTCTTCCCCGTTTTAGGTTGTGAGACTATCATCCCGCGTTGTCCTTTTCCAATAGGAGAGAACAAATCGATTATCCGGGTAGAAATACTGCTCTGCTTGTCGGCGAGGTTGAATTTTTCTTTTGGGAAAAGCGGGGTCAAATGTTCAAAAGAGATTCTATCTCTGACCACCTGAGGGTCCAATCCGTTGATTTTGTTCACTTTTATGAGGGGAAAATATTTTTCACCTTCTTTTGGTGGACGGATCTGACCTAAAACTGTATCTCCGGTCTTTAATCCGAAAAGTCGAATTTGAGATTGGGATACGTAGATATCATCTGGAGAAGAAAGGTAATTATAATCTGAAGATCTCAAAAAACCATAGTTGTCCTGCATGATATCCAGTACGCCTTCACTCTCTATAATTGCTTCAAACTCGTAATCTGGTTCGCGGTACCTGTTGCGGCTATCGCGGTTGCCATTATCCTTATTGGTATTGCCATTGCCATTGTCCTTATTGTAGTTGTCCGGTTTATTGCTGCGCGGTTCCTTGCGGTTCTCACGTGGATTTCTCGGAGTTTCCTTAGGAGAATTTCCAGCAGAATCCTCTTTTTTTGAAGGATGCGGTCTGGGAGCAGGCCTTCTTTGGGCAGCTACAGGTCTTTCTCTTTCTACTTTTTTTGCCGGATTTCTTGCAGGCTGAGCTCTTTGAGTGTCTGTGGTGACTTCCGGAGCAACCTGGGTTTTATTTGTAGTATCAGAGTTTAACTGATCCTGATCCTGAGTGGATTTTACAGTGGGTTTCTGATCTTGGTTTGTTTTTGCGGCAGGTTTCCGGTCCTGCGCAGATTTTACCGTGGGTTTCTGGGCCTCTGCAGATCGAACAGCCCTTTTTCTTTCAGGATTTTCAGTGGAAGTCGGTTTTGCAGGAACAGCCTTATCCAAAATCTCTTTTACTTTATTTGGATTTGCGGCTTGATGATCTAAAATTTGATAAACCAGATCAATTTTTTTAACCGTGCGGTATTTGGGGACATTTAATGATTTAGCAATGTCTTGAAGCTCAGGTAGCTTCTTAGCTTTTAATTCTGAAATTTCAAACATGAATTATAATTATGAATAAATTTGTCTTTGTTTATTGTAAACTTCTCGAGGAAGAATCGAAAATTATATGAAGTCTTTAAATAACCTATTTTGAATCGGTTACATAATCTTAATGCAATAATACAACTTTATTTTAAATCTTAGAAAAGAAACACTTATTTTTGCGACCTTAAATTATATTAGTCTTATGTACCAACGCATTCAAACAATTTATTTATTTATTGCAGCTTTATTGAGTGGTGCGCTCATATTTTTTGTTTCTTTGTGGAGCAATGAAACAGGCGAGCCTGTAATGGTTCAGGACGAATTAATTGTTTTGGCAATGTTCCTTGGATCTGCGGTTTTGTCCTTAGTGAGTATATTTTTATTTAAAAAAAGGCAGCTTCAATTTGTTTTGGGGCGACTAAATATTTTATTAAACTTTTTTTTGCTGGGAGTTTTTGTTTATTGGTCTCTAATGGTACCTGGAGAGATGGAAATCTCTGAGAAAGGTATTGGGATGTTTATTCCTGTTCTTTCTATCGTTTTTTTAGTGTTGGCCAATAAGGCCATAAAAAAGGATGAAGATCTCGTAAAATCTGCAGACCGGTTTAGATAAACCTATTATCTTAGTGTTATTAGTGCGAAGAAAAACCCGGAACTTTTGTTTCGGGTTTTTTGCTTTTGTGCTATTAAATTCCTTTTACCTGAAGACATCTAGCTCCTGAAAAGTCATGGAGGTTTATTAAATGTCCACAACGGGTTATTTCAGTTCGATTATTTCCAGATCAAAAATATTTTTTGCCTCTATCTTGAATCTCAGCATGGTTCTTTTTTTATGAAAGCCATATTTTCCGGCCGCACCCGGGTTCATATGCAATAGGTTAAGTTTTTTATCGTTTATAACTTTCAGGATATGTGAGTGTCCAGAAATGAACAGTTTTGGTGGATTTGTTATGATTTCTTCCCTAATATCCGGGGAATATCTACCGGGATATCCGCCTATATGAGTCATCCACACATCGACCTGCTCACATAAAAATCGCTCGTGCAATGGAAATTCCTGCCGGATCTCCTTAGCGTCTATATTGCCATAAACAGCTCTAAGAGGTTTGAGTTTTTTTATTTGATCAGTAATTGAAATCTGGCCTATATCTCCAGCATGCCAGATCTCATCAGCCTCATTCACGTAATGCAGAATGCGGTCATCAATATGGTTATGGGTATCACTCAGCAACAATATTTTCTTCATTTAATTAGGGTTCAAGATTTGTGATTCAATCCCGAGGTTTGGGAGCAAGGCTAAAAGATTTATGGTTCCTTTTTAGTGTTCAACTTAAAGTCATAACCCAATAAAATAGGCTGGTTCAATTCTCCTGCAGTAAAATTTAGTTTACGTCTCTGTACAGCATCGAATTCAATTTCAAAAGAATGTTCATTTCATCAAACCATCAAATCATCCCTTTCTTCTCTCTAGTCTCTTCTCTTTTTGCGTTATCTTTGCGGGAAATCACGTAAAAGTATCATTTTAGATTGAGATATTTTATAGAACTGGCTTATAATGGGAAAGCCTACCACGGGTGGCAAAAGCAGCCGGGCGCTGACTCTGTCCAGGAGACATTGGAAAAGGCGCTTTTCACCCTGTTGCAGGTTAATACTCCGGTAACAGGCGCCGGAAGGACAGATGCCGGAGTTCATGCATCACAGTTTTTTATGCATTTTAACTCCGAGGAAATTGCGGATATTGAGAATTTTATCTATAAATTGAATTGTGTTTTACCCTCGGATGTGGTTGTGTTTAATCTTTTTAAAGTTAAGGAGGAGGCTCATGCCAGGTTTGATGCGGTGAGCAGAAGTTATGAATACCAGGTTATTCAGCAAAAAAATCCGTTTGATTTTGATACGGCCCATTTTGTCAAAAATCACCTGGATCTTGAAAAAATGAA
This sequence comes from Gillisia sp., assembly GCA_041752645.1. Taxonomy (GTDB): domain Bacteria; phylum Bacteroidota; class Bacteroidia; order Flavobacteriales; family Flavobacteriaceae; genus Gillisia. The sequence goes on from JBGSWA010000189.1 coordinate 6,364, forward strand.
TCTGGCGGCATCTTTTTTGATGGATTACACAGATTTTAAATGCTTTTCAAAATCCAAAACGGATGTGCACACCTATAATTGCAACATAGTTTCTGTATTTTGGAAAAAAAGGGATAATAAACTCGTCTTCCATATTACTGCAAACCGGTTTTTGCGCAATATGGTTCGAGCCATTGTGGGGACATTGCTGGAAATTGGCCTGGGCAAGATCCCTGAGGAGCGGCTGCATGAGATTATCAGGAGCCGTGACAGGAAAAATGCGGGGACTTCGGTTCCGGCAAAAGGGCTTTTTTTAACAAAAATTGAATATCCAACATCTATTGTAAAGAAATAAATGGCAAAGGGAACAGGAAATGCTTTTGATTTCAGCCTTTTTAAAAGGTTGCTTAAATATACAAACCCGTATAAATGGACATTGTATTTTGTGACCATCTCGGCCATACTATTGTCTTTTTTTGCGATTTTAAGGCCATATTTACTAAGAATTACCATCGATGATTCCATAATTCCGAAGGATAACGCAAACCTGGTGTTTTACATCACTTTGATGTTAGGGGTTTTATTTCTTGAGGTGATCTTTCAGTTTTGTTTCATCTATTTTGCGAACTGGCTTGGGCAGGAGGTTATCAGGGATCTGCGCGTGAATTTGTTCGAACACATGCTTCAGTTTAAAATGAAGTATTTTGACAAATCGGCTGTAGGGAGATTGGTAACCCGAGCGGTAAGTGATATTGAAACCATTGCGAGTATTTTTAGCGAAGGCCTTTTTATGATCGCCAGCGATTTGCTTAAAATGTTGGTGGTCCTTGGTTTTATGTTCTACCAGAATTGGCAGCTCACCTTGCTGGTATTATTGGTAATGCCTTTTATCCTTTATGCTACCAGGGTATTTCAGAAAAAGATGAAGATCGCTTTCGAGGAGGTTAGAAATCAGGTGGCAAACCTTAATACTTTTGTTCAGGAGCGGATTACTGGAATGAAGATTGTGCAGCTTTTTACCCGGGAAGAGAAGGAATATCAGAATTTTAAGGAGATCAATAACAAGCATCGCAAGGCCTGGGTTAAAACTGTTTGGTACAACTCTATTTTCTTTCCAATCGCAGAGATGTCCACCTCCATCACCATTGGTTTAATTGTTTGGTATGGGGGATTAAGAGTGGTAGACAATGACGCGCTTAGCCTTGGGATCATTATAATGTTTATTGAACTTTCTCAAATGTTGTTCAGGCCGTTGCGCCAAATCGCCGATAAATTCAATACGCTTCAAATGGGGATGGTTGCCGCCAACCGGGTATTTGGAATTTTGGATACCCAGGAGCGGATAGCAGACGAGGGAGAGATCGAAATCAGTCATTTAAAAGGGGAGATAGAATTCCAGGAGGTGCATTTTGGTTATGACCCCGATGAAGAAGTGCTCAAGGGGGTTTCATTTAAGGCCAACATAGGAGAAACCATTGCCATTGTTGGGGCTACCGGCGCCGGCAAATCAACTGTAATTAATTTGCTCAACCGTTTTTATGAAATAAACAGCGGTAAGATCCTGGTGGATGGGATTGATATCAGGGATATCACCATTAAATCCCTGCGTGCTGAAATCGCGGTGGTCTTGCAGAATGTGTTTTTATTTGCAGATACAATTTTAAACAATATCACCCTTTATAATCCGGAGGTAACCGAAGATGAGGTTGTGAAAGCAGCCAAAGAAATTGGGGTTCACGATTTTATTGTCTCTCTGCCCGGAAACTATCATTTCAATGTGAAGGAACGAGGGGTGATGTTGTCTTCCGGCCAGCGCCAGCTCATCTCATTTTTGAGAGCCTATGTCAGCAATCCTAGTATTTTGGTGTTGGATGAAGCAACCTCTTCCATAGATTCTTATAGCGAACAATTAATTCAGGACGCTACCTATAAAATTACCCAGGGCCGTACATCCATTGTCATCGCTCACCGGCTAGCGACAATTAAAAAAGCCGATAGGATCATAGTGATGGACGCGGGAAAAATAGTGGAAACAGGTACCCACAAGGAACTCTTGAAAATGAAGGATGGCTATTACAAGAACCTGTATGAGGTGCAATTTACAGTCGAGCAATCGATCTAAGAGAGATCCTCCTTTAATTTATTTATCAGTTCATTCGTATCTTCAAACATCACAAATTTGGCGTCTTTCAAATAAGAAATTTGCCCGGTTTCCTCGCTCACTACCAGGGCCAGAGCATCTGTTTTTTCGGTGATTCCCACCGCTGCACGGTGTCTTAAACCAAATCTAAGTGGAATTGACCTGTCATTGGAAACGGGAAGTATCACCCGGGTAGCCGTGATCTTGTTGCCTTCAATCACTATCGCCCCATCGTGAAGAGGAGAATTTTTAAAGAAAATAGATTCAATGATGGGTTGATTTAATTCGATATCCATTTGGTCCCCGGAATTCTTTACAAAGTCCAGTTTTGTGCTTTTTTCAATGATGATGAGGGCTCCGGTACGGGTGCGCCCCATACTTTCACAGGCTTTTACAAGTACCAGCAGGTTGGTTTTTAACTCGCTGTCATCTTTCAGAAACCGAAGTTGTCTGAAAATTTTTCCTCGCTGGGTAAAATTGGAGGAGCCTATCATCAATAGAAACTTCCTTATTTCCTGTTGGAAAACCACAATCAAAGCAAACATTCCCACCCCGATAAATTCGCCTAATACATTGCTCAGCAATTCCATCTGGAGCAACTGGGTGAGTTTCCATATCAGGTAAACAATCACAATCCCAATAAAAATATTGACCGCAACCGTTCCTTTTACGAGTTTATACAAATAAAACAGCAGAATTGCCACAAAAACAATATCTACAATATCAAGAATCCGAAGGTTTAAAAAATCCAAATTTTAAGGCTTTGTGTAAAAATAGAAAAATTAAGCTTAGTTTTTCAGGTGGGAGGTTAATTTTACAACCTCCATGGCTTCTTTAACATCGTGCACCCTTAATATGTGTGCTCCCTTTGTTATTGCAATGGTATTTAAAACTGTGGTGCCATTTAGCGCTTCCCCCGGGCCCAAACCGAGGGTCTTATAAATAGTCGATTTTCTTGATAGCCCTGCCAGAATTGGTAAATTCATGTTTTTAAATAACTCCAGGTGCGAGAGGAGTTCAAAGTTTTGTGAGACATTTTTTGAGAATCCAAACCCGGGGTCTATAATTAAATCATTTATTCCCAGGAGACGGGCTGCCTTAATTTTTTCGGAAAAATAAAAAAGCACCTCTCGAGTCAAATCTTCATATTGGTTCAGGTCCTTCATATTTTGGGGAGTTCCCCGCATGTGCATCATAATATAAGGCACCTGGTATTTTGCAATTACCCCCATCATAGCTTCATCTAAAATCCCCGCGGAAATATCGTTGATGATGGCAGCCCCGGCCTCGATGCACTGCGAGGCTACCTCGGAGCGGAAGGTATCTATAGAAATCAGGGTTTCAGGGAAATGTTTTAAAACCAGTTCAACCGCTGGGATCACCCGTTTTAATTCTTCGTCTGCATTAATCTCCGTGGCCCCCGGTCTTGTACTGACGCCTCCAATATCGAGAAAGGTAGCCCCTTGGTAAAGCATAATTTCAACTTTATTCAACAAGGAATCTTGAGTTGTGGTTCTGCTGCTCTCATAAAATGAATCAGGAGTGATATTTAAGATCCCCATGACCTTTGGCCTGGTTAGATCTATGAGGTTTCCTTTGCAATTAATGGTCATTTAGATATACTTTGAGGTTGGAAAAGTGATCTGTTAAAAAAATAAGGTTGCTGTAAAGGTCGTTAAATTCGCGGAGGGATCCAGTGATTTTATAGAACCCGATCTGTTTTCCGGATCGCGAATTTCCTGCTCAATATTTTTTGATTGGTGATAACATCGAATTTCTTAATTATTTGTCCGAAATTTACGAAAATTAGAATGTTTTTATGAGGGATACTTCAAAGCAATACGATGCTGTGATTCAAATCTGCAGGGAGCTATTTGTAAATAAAATGAGAGATTACGGCAGCGCCTGGCGAATTTTGAGGCTTCCGTCTCTAACGGATCAAATTTTTATCAAGGCCCAGCGCATTCGGGGTCTTCAAGAAAATGAGGTAAGAAAAGTTGACGAGGATGAGCGATCTGAATTTATCGGGATTATAAATTACTCGGTTATGGCCCTGATCCAACTGGAACTGGGAATTGCCAGCACTCCTGATCTGTCCCTGGAGAAAGCTCTTGATTTATACGCACTAAAAATAACCCAGACCAAGGAATTGATGGAAAACAAAAACCACGATTATGGTGAGGCCTGGCGGGATATGCGGGTAAATTCCCTTACCGATCTGATCCTTCAGAAATTGCTTCGGATTAAACAAATTGAGGATAACAAAGGAAGAACCCTGGTAAGTGAAGGAATTGATGCCAACTACCAGGATATAATCAATTATGCGGTTTTTGCCTTGATCCTATGGGAAGGAGCCACAATATAAAAACCTATTTAAAATGCGAATATTAGTTGGAAGTGCAAGGATTTTTGTCGGGATATTATTTATTATATCAGGGTTTGTAAAACTGAACGATCCCATTGGTTTTTCTTTTAAACTTCAGGAATATTTTGGTGCGGAGGTGCTTAACCTGGAATTTTTGATTCCCTTCGCACTGGTAATTGCCATTGTGGTTGTCATTTTTGAGATGGTGCTTGGGGTCATGCTTCTAATAGGGTATTTGCCCAAATTCACCCTTTGGAGCCTGCTGCTGATGACTCTGTTTTTTACCTTTCTCACCTTTTATTCGGCCTATTTCAACAAGGTGCTGGATTGCGGTTGTTTTGGGGATGCCATCCCGCTAACTCCCTGGCAATCCTTTAGCAAGGATATTGTATTGATGGTTTTGATCCTGCTTATTTTCTTTAACAGCAAGTATCTCACCCCAATTTTTGCTCCGGCCTCTCACAAATGGATCGTGTTTCTATCGTTTATGCTATGTTTTATTTTTGGTTATTATGTGCTTATGCATTTACCTCTAATAGATTTCAGGGCCTACCGAGTCGGAAATAATCTGCTGGACCAAATGAAATTACCTGCAGATGCCCAAAAGGCGGTTTATCAATATGAATGGAAATTCAAGCAGGAAGGGAAGGAGATCCTGATTAAAAATTCAGGGGAATTCCCTCAGGTGGAAGGGGAGTATATTGGGGTTGAGACCAAATTGATAACCGAAGGGGATATACCTAAAATAAAGGATTTTTTCATTGAAAAGGACGGGGTCGATGTGACCGAAGAAATTTTAAACAAGGAAAAACTCCTGCTCATCGTTGCTTATAATCTCAATAAAACCGAGATACAGGGATTTATAGATATCAAAAAAATCACTGATCAGGCTTTGGAAAAAGGCTATACAGTTATTGGGCTAACTTCCTCCGGAGACCGACAAAAGCAGCAGATTACAGAAAAATTTGATCTTAAATTTGAATTCTATCTAAGTGATGAGACCGCTCTTAAAACCATAGTGCGTTCCAATCCCGGGATATTGACTCTAAACAGGGGGACAGTTACACAAAAGAAGCATTGGTTTGACGCCTCAGAACTCCAACTTTAAAATTCAAAGCCCAGCTTTTTTTTGAGCTTTTATCAATCCTTGGCTAATGTTTTTACAGTAATCTTTATATTTGTAAAACAATGCTCCCCTTCGCAGCTTGCTATGGAAGTTTTTAAATAAAGAATTTTTAAATTTTCATCAAAAAAAGGAGAAAGGAGCCTAAAACATTTAATTACATAAGATATAATTCATAAAATCATGAGAAAAAATATTGTTGCAGGAAACTGGAAAATGAATAACGATTTGGCTGAAACCATGGAGCTTTTGGGACGTTTAAAATTACAATTAATAAAGGAACCTAGTGCAGATGTTTATGTAGCGCCATCTTTTACTAATTTGTACAGTACATTTCAGGCTTTAAAAGAAACACCAATAAAGGTAGCGGCTCAAAATATGCATTTTGCTAAAGACGGTGCCTACACCGGGGAAGTTTCTGCATCAATGCTGAAGAGTGTGGGGGTAGAGACCGTGATTTTAGGTCATAGCGAGCGCCGCGCATTGTTTAATGAAACCGATGAATTGCTCGCCCAAAAGGTGTCTACGGCCATTGAAAATGATATGACCGTGATTTTCTGTTTTGGGGAAGTATTAGAGGAGCGAAAAGCTGGAAAACAATTTGAGGTTGTTAAAGAGCAATTGGAAAAAGGCATCTTCCACCTTTCAAAAGACTCTTGGAAGAACATCATTCTGGCCTATGAGCCTGTTTGGGCCATTGGAACGGGGGAAACAGCATCTCCTGAACAAGCGCAGGAAGTTCATGCGTATGTTCGAAAAATTGTAGGAGAAAAATATGACGAGCAAACTGCCCAGGATGTTTCAATTCTATACGGTGGCAGTGTAAAACCTGATAATGCAAAAGAAATTTTCGCGAAAAAAGATGTGGACGGAGGACTTATTGGTGGTGCTGCCCTGAAAGCAATCGATTTTCTGGCAATTGTAAATTCATTCTAAAATATGCCAAAGACCTATATCGAATTTCAGTTCACGGTAAATCCGCTGCAACCGGCATCGGAAATATTGATTGCTGAATTAAGCTATGCCGGATTTGAGAGTTTTGTGGAAAATGAAGAAGGTGTTACCGCCTATGTTGTTTCCGAAGAATTTGATGAAGAGGCTTTTGCGGGATTACATATTCTGCAGTCGGATGAATTTGAGATCACCTATACTTCCCAGGAAATCGAAAAGGTCAATTGGAATATTGAGTGGGAGAAAAATTTCAATCCTATTATTATCGATGATCAGTGCTCTGTAAGAGCGCCCTTTCATGAAAAGCCGGAAACCGAATTTGATATTATTATAGAACCTAAAATGTCCTTTGGTACAGGCCACCATGCGACGACTCATATGATGTTGCAATTCATCCTAAAGAATGATTGGGAAGGAAAAACAGTGCTGGATATGGGATGTGGGACCGGGGTATTGGCGATCCTGACCGAGATGAAAGGCGCAAAAAAGGTGGATGCCATCGACATCGATAATTGGTGCTACCTGAATTCCATGGAAAATGTAGTGCGAAATAATTGTGAGCTTATTTCCGTATATGAGGGGGGCGCAGAATTGCTGGAAGGAAAGCACTACGATATGATAATTGCCAATATCAACAGGAATATCCTTTTAGAGGATATTTCCAGATACAGTGAATGTTTAAATCCCGGCGGGAAATTGTTTTTAAGTGGATTTTATATCGAGGATATTCCGGCAATTGAAGAAGAATGCAACCTTAACGGGTTAAAAATTGAAGATGAGCTTGAACAGGAAAACTGGGCAGCCTTAAGTTTTATTAAAAGCTGATTTTTTTATAATTTTGTATTTTAGGAACTGAATTTCAATATTAAAAAAGGGAAGATGAGCACGAAAGTAAAAGTATTGGAAAAGGTAAGAACCGATACCAAAAAACAGAAAAATCACGAAATAGTCCTATATAACGATGATTATAATACCTTTGATCACGTTATAGAAACCCTGGTGGCTGCCTGTGACCACACCGCGGAGCAGGCAGAACAATGCGCTGTCTTGGTTCATTACAAAGGACAATGTACCGTAAAAACAGGAGCATTTTTAGATTTGAAGCCAAGATGTTCCAAATTGCAGGATGCGGGATTAAGTGCTGAAATCCTGGGTTAGAAGGGCTTAGTTCGTGTGGAATTTTGTTTTAGAAAATATTGTCACAAGGACTTAGAAGTTTTAAAATAAAAGGTATATTTGCACCCGCCTAATTAACCGATGCAAATCTATCTTTTAGGCGGAAATGCATATAAATAGGCCTCGTGGCGCAATTGAATAGCGCATCTGATTACGGCTCAGAAGGTTCCAGGTTTGAATCCCGGCGAGGTCACATAGCGAATCCGCAAGTAACTGATATAAAGGTTCTTGCGGATTTTTTTATGCTTTTGTACCGCCTGTTGTGTCGCCGCATAATCTAAATGCTGAAGTTGATTCAGCTTTTTATCTTCCTCCCAGCCTTAGAGCCTTCTTTGCCTGGAAGTCCGGTGTAACACAAGAAGAAGTAACTTTATCCCGTCAATGACCACCATAAAAATATATATTTGTTGTTATATGGCCAGTTAGCGGTAATGCAAAAAAAAATCAATAGGAAACATATGTCAGCTAAAAAGAAAAGAAGTCGAATACGACAAATGCGAACTGAATTCCAAAAGGCATTTGACCCTTATCCTGGAATGATTGTTCCGTTTTCTTGGTCTGATAGATTGCCAGAAGTACTTCACATATCAATAGCGCTTAATGAATTTGACTACGAAACTGTCAAAAAAGATTTTACTAAAATCGGAGATTTTGTAAATGGAAATTTTGATTTAGACCGAAAATTTCATTTCAATCTTACTCATACAGTAAAGTTGATAAAAGAAAACAAGGAATTACTCGACATAATTTTTCAAACATCATTTAAAAGAGGATTTGAACAAATACTAGGATTCTACTCGGAACTTTTTGACTTTAATATTGAATATAACCTAAAACCAGACATAAAAACTATTTTCCATGGATATAAGCATATTTTAGATGGTCGCTCGGACATTTCAATTTTATGTAAATATATGATGGTTCAATATAAACATCTTGAAAAAGAAGACCCATTCAAAATTTTTAGCTGGAATGGAAGTGATGAAATTTTGGATCCTATGAATGTATCTAGAGTAATGTCATTATTTCCGCCATCAATTGGACAGTCAGAATATTTAGATTTGGAGTTATGCGAATCTATTTGGCTATATAATTATATTCGCTCACCTCTAATGCCAAAACCAGACGATACGAAAATGGAAGAAGACCACTTTGAAGAAATGAATGTTGAAAAATTAAGTGATGAACTAAAGCAATTATATTCTGAATTTAAAGAAATTAATTTGCTTTCAATTTACCCAAAGTTTATCGCTGAAGTTAATATGGGTTTCATAGCTCGAATTTGTAATCTGACATTCGATGTCGTAGATTTAGTCAAATCGCACAAAGGAGAGATTGCCGATATTGTATTTAGAACCACTTTGGAATCATTCATTGTTGGTAGTTGGCTTTACAAACGTAAAGATGTAGAATTGCATAAACGATTTAGGGATTTTACAACTGGAAGAGATAAATTTTTTGGTCAAAAAATTGCTGAACAAGCAGTTGATGATAAAATGAAAAAAGAGGCCGAAAAAATGGTTGCAAAAGTAATCAAAGAGGCTGGTGTCAGAGAAATAAGTGTTGCAACGGAACGTGGAGATATTTTTGATTTAAGAATTGACCAAATGGCAGAGGAAGTTTGGGGAAAAGACAATCAATATTATTTTCTGTACAAAAGAACTTCTGGCGTTGTTCACGGCCAGTGGCAAGTTATAGCCAAATATCATTTAGCAAAAAGTTTTAATCCAATGCACAACGGTTTGTATTCGTATAATGATAATAAAAATCATTTTGCAGGTCTTGTTCCAGCATTTTGTTGCTTACCTCTAGCGAGCAATTTTTTACTTCGTGCACTTGAAGATTTTGAAGATGTCGACGTGAAAGAATTAAAAGAAAAACTGTTAGATATTGAAAGTAGAATTTGGGAACAGTATATGATTTATTATAATAAATATATTCTACCAAATGAAGAAACTGCGGAATAAGCACTACCGCTAACAGCGTATATAAAACATAGTGCGTGATATTGCAAACACTAATGGTTCGTAAATTTTGGGGAATAAGCCAAATTTTTAAATTTGACTTATTCCCCAAAATAAAAAGTAATAATAAAATTTAAAAATTCGGCTTGTGTTTGTCCGAAACTAAAGTGATTTTTTTAACCACACTACGTTTCATTAACAAGACCGTTAGCTATAATTGCGTTACAAAAAATTCTAAGAAAAATGGATAATCAATTATTAAAATATCTTTATTCTGAAACAAGTGATTTATTAGGTACTCAGAGTGAGAAAATATCTCAAAATTTTGATAAGGCTGATAAAATAATAATTTGGATTGTTGGATTTGCGATTGGTAT